>QNDZ01000006.1 GCA_003646055.1 bacterium | reverse complement strand
GTGTATCCTCATGTGTGTGCCAGTATCTATAGTCAAAATCAATGATGTCAATGGCTGGAATTCCCCTATGTATAAAGGGGATGTGGTCGTCATTCACGTAGTATTTTACACTATCAATAAAGGTTTTCTTAAAAAGGGAAGTGTATATTCTGAAAACTTTATCATTCAACTCCCTTGAGAAATCCTGGGAATAACCCTCCCTATACACATTTAAATCCCTGTCACCAACCATATCAATAATAATCACCTCACCAATGTCAAACTGAAGGTTGGAGGCCATATACCTTGAACCTATGAACATATCCTCATCAGTTCTGCCATAATCCTCTCCATCAAAAAACACAAGATAAACGGTCTTTCCTGGCCTCCTTCTGCTCAAAGCCCTTGCAATCTCCATAAGCACTGCAACACCACTTGCGCCATCATTTGCACCAGGGAGAGGCCTGTTTCTGTACTCTTCTTGAGGGTCTTTTTCACAAAATGGCCTTGAATCATAATGGGCACCAAGTAGAAGGCCTTTCCCTTTACCCTTAAAAACTCCGATTATATTCGTAAACTCAATACCACCCCTATTAAATCTCTGGAATAGAACTGTATCTGCATATTTTTTAAGATGGTTATTTATGAATTCAACACACCTCTTATGGGTGGGTGTGCCAGGAATCCTGTACCCCATTTCAACCTGTTTCAAAAGGTAGGTGTAAGCAGTATCTCCATTGAACTCAGGAATAACAGGCCTGAAAAGACTATTCACCAAGAAGATGAATAACAACATTCCTCCTTCTCGGCCTGTTGTCAAAATCAACAATAACCACTTGCTGCCATGTTCCGTGTATCACACTCCCTCTGTAAATGGGGAGTACAAGTGATGTTCCAATCAATGAAGAACGGAGGTGCGAAAATCCGTTCCCATCGTGCCATGTCTGGTCATGGTGATAAGACCTGTTTGAGGGAATCAATTTCTCCATGAGTTCTGGAAAGTCTTTTAAAAGACCTGGTTCATACTCAATCGTGGTCACCCCACCTGTTGAGCCAGGGACAAAAACAAGTGCAGTGCCATTCTCAATGCCTGATTCTTCAACAGCAGATTCAAGTTGGTTTGTTATATCTATAATGTGGGAAAAACCTTTTGTTTCAATTGTTAAAGTCTGATTGAATACCTTCACTCCTTAACCCGCTCTATGTACTCACCCGTCCTTGTATCTATCTTTATCTTCTCCCCTGTCTCAACAAAAAGGGGCACAGTAACCACTGCACCTGTCTCAAGTTTTGCTGGTTTTGAACCACCCTGTGCAGTATCACCCCTTATACCAGGGTCTGTTTCAACAATTTCAAGGACAACAAAATTGGGCAGTTTTATCCCAACAATCCTATCCTTGGCAAATAGCAGGGATACCTCAAGCCCCTCCTTCAAGTACTTTGTTTCTTCCTGTATCTCGTCACCGGGAATTGGGTAATTTTCGTATGTCTCCATATCCATGAACACATAGTTATCTCCCTCTTTATAAATAAACTGGGCAGGTCTCTCCTCAAGCCTCACAGGATAAATGGTGGTTCCTGTCTTGAATGTCTTCTCAATCACAGCACCTGTTTCAACATTCTTCAGTTTTGTTCTGACAAATGCCTGTCCTTTACCAGGTTTCACATGTAAAAATTCCACAACCTTGAATATCTGTCCATCAAGTTCAATGGTAAGTCCCTTTCTGATATCACTGGTATCTGCCATACATCCTCCTTATAGTATTATAAGTTCCCTGGGAAATCTTGTGAGGACAAGCTTTTTCCCGTTCATGAAAACCACCATATCCTCTATCCTCACCCCACCTTTACCAGGAATATAAACACCTGGCTCAATTGTGATGACCATACCCTCTTTGAGTACATCACGGGATTTCTGATTCACACCTGGATATTCATGGACATCAAGCCCAACCCCATGACCCAGTGAATGTGTAAATCTATCTCCAAAACCCCTGTCCTCAATATATTTTCTGGCAAGGGCATCTATCTCCTTCATCTTCATCCCTGGCTTCACCTGTTCCCTTGCTATTTTCTGGGCATGATAAACAATATCATAAATATCCTTCAAAAACCTTGATGGCTTGCCAAGGGCAAAGGTTCTGGTCATATCAGAGGCATATCCCTTATAGTATGTTCCAAAATCAATCGTGATGAGTTCTCCCTTTTTAATCTTCTTGTTGGAGGCAGTTCCATGGGGGATTGCAGACCTCTTCCCACTGGCAACTATTGTTGTAAAGGATACCCCTTCACCTCCAAGTTTCCTCATCTGATACTCAAGTTCCAGTGCTATATCAAGTTCCCTTATCCCTGGCTTGATAATCTTAAGAACCTTTTCAAGTGCTTTATCACCAATGGACGCAGCCTTCTTCATGAGTTTTATCTCATCCTCATCCTTAATCTCCCTGAGCCTCTCAACCACATCTTTCATGGGTTTCAACTTCACCTTCAAGGTTTTTCTTATATTCCTGTAAGTCCCATATCTCACACCAAAGGATTCAAAACCAATAACCTTCTTTTTTCTGAATATGGGGTCATTCTTCAGACCCTTCAGATAACCCTCCCTTGTAAGCAGGTATCTTGCACCCTGAATCTTTTCAACAACTCCACCCTCAAAACGATAATCAGTTACAAGAAGTGCAGAATTCGGGGATACAAAGAGCAGTCCAGCATCACCAGTGAACCCTGTGAGATAATAAATATTTTTTCTCTCTGTTATCAACATTCCATCCAGACCGTCCTTCCTTATCTTCTTCTGGAGCGCCTTTATTCTCTTTTCGTGATTCATTCCTCCTCCTCCCCAAAGAGGTCTTTGAGGGAGCGGGGTTCTTCAGGCCATGGTAATCCTTCCTCTTTTCTTTCTTCTTCCTCCTCTTTCTCCTCTGGCTTCTCTTCTGCCTCTTCCTCAAAAGGACCACCAGTGGGCTCTGTTATCACCTCCAGTGGTTCTCCAGTTTCAACAGGGCTTTTTTCCTCTTCTATTGCTCCAAGTATATCACTTTCACCAGCAGTCAGGTCTGGTTCCTCTGGTTTTATATTCTCAAGCAATCCTGTATCCTCACCTTCCTCACTTGCCTCAAGTGGTGGTCTGGACTCTTTTATTTCTTCAAGGAGAGATTCTCCCCTTATATCCTTGAGTAGGAATTTTGCCTCTTCATTTCCTGGTTCATTCTCCAGAACCTTATTCAGCACATTTTCTGCCTTTTCCTTGAAACCATGCTTAATATATATCTTTGCAAGTTCAACCGTGTATCTGGGTGAAAGACCCGGCACTTCAGGGACAGTTTCCTGTGGAGGCTCTGTTACTATTGTTTCCCTTTCAACCGCCTCCTCTTCTTTTGCTTCCTCAACAGGTGGAACAATCTCCTCTTCAGCAACCTGAGGCTCTTCCACCTTTTCCTCACCTATAACAGGTATCTCCTGTTCTCCACCTTCTACAAATCCCTCTACTTCCGGCTCTGCTGAGACCACCTCAGGTTCCTCTTTCACCTCTTCAATCATCTCTTCCTGAGGTGGAATCTCTTCTACCTTCTCCTCTTCCTCAATCCTTTCTTCCAGCACCTCCGCCACAGTCTCCTCCACAATCTCCTCTTCTGTTTTTTCCTCCATCTGTGGAGTTATCCCTTCTTCTACTTCGGGTTTAACCTCTTCAACAACAGGTGGTCTTTCCACTGTTTCAACTTCCTCTTCCTCCTTTTCACCAAAAATATCCTTCAGCCCTGGCTTTTCTTCTTCTGCAGCAGGAATCTCCTCAACAGGGGCTGTTTCTTCAACAACTTCCTCTTTTTCCATTACTGGCTCTTCAGGTGGTACAACAGGTTCTTCTCTCTTTTCTTCTGCTGGTGCTTCCTCAACAGATGGTGCCTGTTCAATTCTTTCCTCTAAGGGTTGTTCCTCCATTGTTGATGGAGCCTGAACCTCCTCGGCCTTCTCCTCATGCCCGAAGAGTTCCTCAAATGAGGCAGTGCCTTCTTCACCCTTTTCACCTGTCTCATTCTCCTGAATCACCCTGGTTTCCTCCTCTATACCTCTCAGGGTTTCAATATCCTTTTTCTCCTCGGTTGGGGGTGCTTCAGATTTCTCCTCCCTGAAATAGGACTCAAACTCCTCCTTTGATTTCTCTTCAACCTTTTCTTCCTTCTTTTCCACCTCTTCTGCTGTTTTTTGTTCCTCAAAGTAGGAGAAAAAGTCCTCCTTCCCCATATCTGAAATAATCTCTTCCTCTTTTGCTTCAAGTTTTGGTTTTAATTCCTCTATCTTCTTCCTCGCTTCATCATCAAGTGGGTCTAAATTCAGAAGTTTTTCAAGCGTGGAAATTGCACTCTCTATCATTTCCAGTTTAACATACACCTCAGCGAGTTCTCTGTGGGCAAGGATACTCTGAGAATCAAGTTCTACTGCCCTCTGGAGTTGTTCCATGGCTGTTTGGAAATTACCCATCTCCTTATAGCAACGCCCAAGTACGAGATAACCAGTTGCATAATTGGGGTGCTTTTGAAGTCCCAGTTCAAGCACCCTTATTGCCTCATCATAATCACCTGCCTTACGCAACTGGTCTGCGTATTGGGCAAAAACAAGAGAATCAGGGTCACGCTCAAAGCGCTCCCTCAACTTTTCAAGGGCATCATCCATCATATTTCACCTGCCTTTTCTTTCATTATAAATTTGATAGTTCCCAATGTCAATCCTCTTTCAGTATTTTTTCAGCCTGACTTTTTTCATCCTCAAACTCAAAGAGTGAAAGAATCTTGAAACCATTCTCCCTGTCAACAACAACTGGCCATAGCAATCTTAACGCCTTCAATCTATCCTCCCCATCGGTAAACCCCTCCAGAACCTTACATACCTGATAAACGTAAAAATAATTGTGTGAGGCCGCAACCTCAAGGATTTTTAACTTATCTTCAGAAAATTCCTCCTGATTCAACCTTTCAACAAGTTTTCTGAAACTTGCATCATCCATCCCCTCAATAACTGTCTCTTTTTTCTTCAATGTATCACCAATAGATATAACACCCTCTGATGGGATAAACTCAACAAGCCCTGCAATCTGTTCAAGAAGATTTATAAGCCTCTTCCTTCTCATGTGTGTCATCTCAGTTCCTGGTTTGGGCAAAAGTTTCTCAATTTCTTCAAGCCTGTCCAGAATACTATTTTTAACATCCTTAATACTCACATCCTTCTCTTTTCCAGAAACATTTACAACCACATCTCCCCTGGGTGTTTTCACCTTAACAGGTTCTGCCAGCAATAAAATAATAAAAATTGGGAGCATTTTTTACCTCCATTTTTGTAAGATTATAAAAAATATAAAAAATTTGTCAAAGGGATATATGCAACAGTTTGAATTTTAGACACTTTCACATTTACTCATTTATCAGTTCTGGGCTTGATTTTTTCAAAAAATAAACTATAATAATCTTGCAACAAGATACAGATAAGGAGGTGAAAAATATGAATATAGATAGGTTCACTGAAAGGGCACAGGAGGCAATAAGGATAGCACAGGCATCCCTGACAAAATTCAACCATTCAGAGATGGATGCCGAGCATCTACTGTATGGTCTCCTTGAAGACCCTGAGGGTATAATCCCTGATATACTGAGGGAGATGGGGATAAACCACCTTGAACTCAGGAATGAACTCATTGATATGCTCAACAGAAGACCAAAGGTCTATGGAACAACACAGGCATATATCACACCAAGGGCACAGAAGGTATTAAATGACGCATGGGAGGAGGCAAGAAGGCTCACTGACCAGTATATTGGTTCTGAACATATCCTGCTTGCACTCACAGATGCAGGTGGTGATGTTGCAGTATTGTTCAGCAAGTATGGTATAAACAGGGAAAAGATATACAACGCATTGAAGAGGGTTCGTGGTGAAAAAAGGATAGAAGAACCGGATGCAGAGAGCAAGTACAAAATACTGGAGAAATACACAAGGGACATGACAGCAGAACTTGGAGACCCTGTAATAAATCGTGAGAAGGAGATAAAAAGAGTCATCCAGATACTTGCAAGGAAGACCAAGAACAACCCTGTGCTTGTGGGAGAGGCAGGCGTGGGTAAGACTGCCATAGTGGAAGGCCTTGCACAGAGGATTGTGAAGGGTGAAGTACCTGATGTTCTGAAGAATAAAAAGGTGCTTGCCCTTGACCTGCCCGGGCTCATTGCAGGGACAAAGTTCCGTGGTGAGTTTGAGGAGAGGATGAAGGCCATACTTAAAGAGATTGAGAAACAGAAGGACAGGGTGATTCTTTTCATTGACGAACTCCATACAATTGTTGGAGCAGGTGCAGCAGAGGGGGCTGTTGATGCTGCAAACATCATGAAGACATTCCTTGCAAGGGGTGAAATCCAGACCATTGGTGCAACAACAATTGAAGAATACAGGAAGTATATAGAGAAAGACCCGGCACTTGAGAGAAGATTCCAGCCTGTGTGGGTTGAAGAACCATCTGTTGAAGACGCAATAAAAATTCTCATGGGTCTTAAAGAAAGTTATGAAAAACATCATGGTGTGAAGATTACAGATGATGCAGTCAAAGCAGCAGTTGTCCTCTCCAAGAAGTACATCCAGGGAAGGTATCTTCCTGACAAGGCAATAGACCTTATGGACGAGGCATGCGCAAGGAGGAAGATTGAACTGTCTGAAACACCTGATGAAATAAGGGATATTGAGAGGAGGATAAGGCAACTTGAGGAGGAGGCAAGAAACAATCCATCTCTTGAAGAAGACCTGAAAAAGAAGATTGAACTTCTCCAGAAGGAACTTGAAGATAAGAAAAAGAAATGGATGGAGGAGAAAGGCTTAACAGATGTACTCACAGAGGAGGATATTGCTGAGATTGTATCAGAATGGACAGGAATCCCTGTTTCAAAGATGCTTGAACAGGACAGGGAAAAACTTGTCCATCTTGAAGAAAAACTCCATGAAAGGGTTGTTGACCAGGAAGAGGCAGTCACTGCCATTGCCAATGCAATAAGAAGGGCAAGGAGTGGATTGAGGGATGAGAGAAGGCCTATTGGCTCTTTCATATTCCTTGGTCCCACAGGTGTTGGAAAAACAGAACTTGCAAAGGCTCTTGCCTGGGTACTTTTTGATTCAGAGGATGCACTTGTCCGTGTTGACATGAGTGAATACATGGAGAAGCATGCTGTATCAAGACTCATAGGTGCACCTCCCGGATATGTTGGGTACGAGGAAGGTGGATACCTGACCGAAGCAGTCCTGAGAAGACCATACAGGGTAATTCTATTTGACGAGATAGAGAAGGCACACCCTGATGTCTTCAATGTGCTTCTCCAGATACTTGACGACGGAAGACTCACTGATGGAAAAGGAAGGACTGTTGACTTCAAGAATACGGTGATCATCATGACATCAAACATTGCATCTGACATCATACAGGAACTCGCTGATAATTATATAGTCCTGAGGGAGAAGGTCTTTGATGCATTGAAAAGGACAATGAGGCCAGAATTTCTCAACAGGATAGATGAAATTATCATATTCAGACCACTGACACTTGAACACGTGAAGGAGATTGTTGATATACTGCTGGTTGACCTCAAGAGGAGACTCAAAGAGAGAAATATTGAATTTGAGATGTCCGATAGTGTTAAGGAATTTCTGGCAAGGGAGGGATACGACCCTGCCTATGGTGCAAGACCCCTGAAAAGGACAATCCAGAGATATATTGAGACCCCACTTGCAAACGAGATAATAGAGGGTAAAATAAAAGAAGGTAAGGTTGTGGCAGAACTGGAGAATGGGAACATCGTATTTAAACAGGTAGAAGGAGGCTGAAATATACCTAAGGTTAATAAGCACGTTAAATAGAGAGGGAGTAAAATATCTTATCGTGGGTGGCGTTGCTGCCACCCTTTATGGTATTCCAAGAATGACAGCAGACCTTGATATTGTTATGGAACTTTCCCGTGAAAATATTGAGAATTTGCTCAGGGCAATGGAGAAACTTGATTTAAAACCCACAATCCCTGTTGCTCCAGAAGAACTACTTGATGAAGATAAAAGAAAGGAATGGATAGAGAAAAAACACATGGTTGTTTTCTCCTTCGTAAATCCTGAACATCCCTTTGAGGTGCTTGATATTCTGATAAACCCTCCCATTCCTTTCAAAGAACTATATTCAAGAAAAAACGTGTTTAACGCCGAAGGTGAACCCATTCCAGTTGTGTGTATTGAGGACCTTATAAGATTGAAAACAATAAGTGGAAGAAAACAGGATTTATCAGACATAGAGATACTGAGGGAGATAATGAATGGGTAAAGGTGGTTTCAACTTTTATGTTGACAAACATGCAGTTGAAAGATTCAGAAAACTTTCATGTACCCAGAAACTCAGATGGCTTGAAGAGGTACATAAATTTCTGAGTTCAGCCCTTCCTCCAGAAAGCAGAAGGATAATGGATGCACTGAGGAAGGGAGAAAACATTAAAAAAATCAGTCAACAAAGGGATTGGAAAACTTCCTGATTACCTGAACAACCTCTGGCCTCATGTACTGGGGTGAAGGGTCTTCACCTGATATGAGCATATTCCTTATTTTTGTTCCAGAAAAATTCACCCTGTCCTCATCAGGATGTGGACATACCCTTGAGTTTGTTATTGTTCCACATTTTTTGCAGTAGAAAAACTCCCTGAAGAACACAGGTGTTATTCCGAGGTCAGGGAAGTGGTCAAAAATCTCCTGGGCAGCATATGGAGGATAAAAGTTTCCCACACCTGCGTGGTCCCTTCCAACAATGAAGTGGGTGCAACCATAATTCTTTCTCACTATGGCATGGAATATTGCCTCCCTTGGGCCTGCATATCTCATCCTTGTGTTCCAGATTCCAAGCACTGCTGTATCCTTCAAATAGTAGTTGTCAATCAATGCCCTGTAAGCCTCAAGAATCACCTCATCCTTAAAATCTCCCTTCTTCTTCTTCCCTATCACAGGATTTATGAAAATCCCATCAACAAAGGTGAGTGCGGTCTTCTGGACATACTCATGCCCAAGATGGGGAACATTCCTTGTCTGGAATGCAACAACCCTTTTCCATCCCTTTGACTCAAAAAGAACCCTTGTCTCCTTTGGAGTCAGGGCAAATTTTTCGTTTGGGTCAGGCAGTTTTTTGAATGTAAATATTTTTCCACCATAAAGATACTCCTTCAAACCCAGCACCTCTTTCACCCCTGGATGGGAAGTATCAATTGTTCCGAAAACCTTTTGTGCCATTCTCTCCCTGTCAAAGGTGAATTTTTCCTCTATGTCAAACACAGCAAAGGGCTCTCCCTGATATGTGAATGCAATCCTTTCCCCTACACCAAGTGTATCATCATAATCAAAAACAATGGGTATAGTCCAGGGTGTATCATCAGGTAACCTCATGTTTTCAACCACACTTTCAACCTCTTCCTCACCCATAAAACCCTGGAGGGGTGAAAAAAGTCCTGTGCTTATATTCTCCACCTCAAAGGCGAGTTCCTTTGAAAGTTCAATCTTTTTCAGTGATGGGAGTTCTGATATTATATTATCTCTGCTCTTCTCATCAAGAAAACGATTAACAAGTTTTCCACCATGGGGAATAGGTAGCACTGGAACCTCCTGAATATTTTTAAAGGCGGCACCCGGATTCGAACCGGGGAATAACGGTTTTGCAGACCGTCGCCTTAGACCACTTGGCTATGCCGCCAGAAAAATGGAGCGGGAAACGGGATTTGAACCCGCGACTTCCACCTTGGCAAGGTGGCGCTCTACCACTGAGCTATTCCCGCTCTCATAGGATAATTTTACAAAAAATCCTGTAATGTCAAGGGGGGAATTACCATATCACTTTTCGGGGATATAGAACAATCTATCTTTAATCCCTTTATTAACCTTTACCTTTCTAAACCCAATAACCATCTTCCCTCTGCCTCCCTGAGGGACAGGCACATCCATTTCTATATTTTATATCGCTCCCGCCAGGGTGCCGAGCGTTCACAAGTTCACAACTCTTTCCATATCACACACTGCCATTCCTACTGAATACTGGCAGCCTTACCACATATACTCACCCAGCCTACATTATACCTCCTTTCCACCTAACATCCTAATAACCATAAAGTTAAAACCACCACTATTGCTTATTTCTCCGCTAAAAAGACAATATTCCTATTATTTAATAATCATAAGTAATAAGTGATAATGTAAATTCACCCTAACACCTGTGAACACATGTAAAAAACCCCAAAAAAAGAAAAAAGCAAAATACAGACCAATTAACTACATCAGACTAAAAATCAGTCTATTAGAAAAATGGATATAGAAATATAGGAAATGTGAGTTGTGAACTTGTGAACGCTCGGCACCTATGGAGGGAAGTGTAAATTACCGCTTCAATAAAAATCATAATCCCCACCACAAGCAGAAAAACTAATTTATAAAATACAAACAGAGAAAACACGGAAAACAAAAGGAATGCAATCCTGTTTATAATGAACGGTATCATGTCTGAAGACAGGTATGGCTTATGCCAGTGTTTTCTGTAAACAATTAAATGAATCAGGATAACAGATACAATAAGGACTAAATCAAAGATAAGTTCTGACATGTATTCAATACCAAGGACATTCTGAACAGGTAAAATAATAAGTGTCATAACACAAGTATAAAGGGCAAAGGCAATTATTGGTGCCAGTATTTTCCACCTTATCCTTTGATACACAAGCACAAATATCCATGATACAAGGAACCATCCAAGGTAGTTGTTCCCTGGAACACCAAAGAATCCATCTGAAAATGAATAACCATTCCAGAACCAGAACCTGAACCTTATGGCAAATATATCCATTGAAAGGTCAAACATGAGAGCAAGGAGCCCTGTGAAAATAGGAATCAATCTTTCAGGAATCCTGGTTGTTTTTAAATAAAAATAGGTGGAAGATATGATTAGCGACCAGGAGAGTATTACAAACAGAGGTGTATGTAATAGATAGAGGTGAAACATATCTGAATAGTGGTATCCACCAACACTGTCCTTTGAAAGAATCACTGCTGAATTCTCAAAGAGAAAGGCAAAAACCAATGACAATGATAATAACAGGATAAACTCACGGTTTCTTCTTAACACAAGGATATTTAGAAGAAAAAGAGTATAACAACCTATTTCAATGGTTTTGAATATATCCATGTGAACATATCTAACATTGATTTAAGGTAAAGTCAAGAAATTTGTGCACCCATTAGTTACAATCCATTAAATATTTAAAAGCTTTATTGACATTCTGATAATTTTATCTTATATTTAAAAAAAGGGATATGTTTTACGTTTTTATAATTTTGTCAATTTCAAATTATGCTGGTATAAACACTGGTAAAGGTGAAGGGGACTTCAAGCCAGACTTAATTCATCACGGTTTCCCTTTCTATGCTTTAATGGTAAAGAGGTCTGTTGACCTGACCAAAGGACCATGGAGTACTATTCTTTTTGCTGACTTTGAAACGGGTATTCCAAGTGGTTGGCATGTGTTTGATGAAAATGGAGATGGTGCAACCTGGACTACTGGAACTACGGAAGACCTATCTTCCTATGAACCCCCTGATTTTGGAACAGCCTATGCTTATTACTCGGATGATGATGCCTCTTCAAGTGCTCCTCCCGGTGATGAAAAACTAAGAACACCCTCTCTTTGTATATCAGAATTTGACAGCCTCGTTTTGATTTACAGCGTTGGTTTTAATTTTCGTTCTTTCAATTCATCTGGCCAGGTGTGGGCAAGATTTTTCAAAGACAATTTATGGCAAAACTGGAATATCCTGGTTATATACACAAGTGATACAAGCCTTGTTGACACCCTTGACCTATCATCATTTTTACCTGCAGAATCAATCCAGGTCAACTTTGTCTGGGTAGAATCCACAAAAACATGGGATTGGGCTTATGGTGTGGACAATGTTCAACTTCTTGGATTTACAGAAGGAGGAATGTACGACGCTGCAGTTTCAGACCTTTTGTCTCCTCCTCAATATTTTTCACCCATTAATTATCCTGTTATTGCAAGAATAAAAAATACAGGGGATTCAACATTCACATTTGGTGTTCACACAGAAATAACTGATACAGGAGGAACGGGTATTCTCTTTGAAAAAGATACCACTGTTTACTCTCTTCCCCCTGACAGTATACTGGACCTGAACTTTGGTGATTGCACTATTTCGCAACTTGACCCACATGTTCTTAAATATACGGTCACAATAACCACCCAGGACTCAACCCCAGGGAATAATTCCATTACAGAAATAATTAAACTTGATATAGACCTCAAGGCTGATTCAATCATCTCGCCACCTGAAGTTGTTTCAAAGGACGAGGTATATCCCGTAATTGTAAAATACCATTCAGATACTGCAGATGCAGATTCATGGACTTATACTTCGTGGTTCCATACAGAGATGCTTGATGACAGTTTCGTTTGTGATACATCTATCCAGATCACACCTGGTAATTTTTATGATATTGATTTTGGGAATTGGAGTTCCTCCAACTATGGCATATTTACGCTCCTTTCATACTCTATCCAGCCCGATGACATAAATCCTCTGAATGACACGATATCAAAAACTATAATTTGCACAAACTGGCATATGTTCAGCGACTCTTTACCATATCCTGATATGGACCATGCAGTTGTAACAAATGGAAATGTTATTTACCTGCTGGGTGGATATGACGGATTTACATCCCATTCAGAATTATATATTTATAATATGGATGCAGGCACATGGACAACCGGTGCGCCTATTCCTGTTGATATCTGCATGTTTGACGCTGCACTGATTGGTGACACAATTTACATTCCTGGAGGTTATTCTTATTCTCTGGACTCCATTTTAGATACCCTATTCAAGTATTCCATTTCAGGGAACAACTGGTCTTCTTCACCTGGTACAGGGGAGGCTGTATGGTTTTATGGATGTGAAGCTGTGAATGGTAAACTGTACAAATTTGGGGGATACAATAATACAACAGGTACAGCATATAAATCTACATGGGAGTATGACCCACAGGCAGACACATGGACAAAAAAGAGTGATATACCCTACCCGGTTGAACTCATGGCACACTGGTCATTAAATGACACCATATTCATAGGTGGCGGATATGATGGCACAAACCCCATTGATTCTACCGCATTTTATCTAATCTCCACCAACACATGGATATGCAACACTTCTGATTTTGCAAAACTTCCTCAAAAAATATGGGGGAGTGCATCCACAGTTTACAAAGATACTTTTTACATCCTGGGTGGTTGCGATGAAACTTACACACCACTTGATTACGGATATTTTTATGATGCCCTTTCCAACACCTGGATAAAAACAGGGAAAATGCCATATGCTGTTTTCAGGGGAGATGGAGGCTCAATAACAGGCTTCGGTGGAATTGATGGGCTTTACTACATGGGTGGCTCAACCTATGGATTCAATCCAACTGACTCCATTCAGACTACATCACAGGCATATACATATCTGGGCAATCCCGGACCATCTATTAGGTTTATTTCCTCTATTGGGAAGAACATAAAGTTCTCTGTAAACAGCAGTGTTGATATCAGTATTTACATCTATGACATCAGTGGTCGTGTTATAAAAGTGTATTCTGAGGTCAGACCTGGTAACTACATAATCGGCTCCCTTCCCCCTGGTATATATTTTATAAAATTAAATCAGGGTGAACTCACGGAAAGACATAAATTCATTGTAATCAAATAAGCAGGTAATCACTCAGCCAGACAATGTCCACTTCACAGCATCTCAGACCTATTTTCTGAGTTTCACCATCCTTTCTTCACATGTTCTGGCATTTTCAGTATTACCAGCCTTTTTAAAGAATTCTGCTGCACTTTTATAGCACTCAACTGCCTCTTCTAATCTATCTTCTTTTTCAAGGCATTCTCCAGCATTTTTGTAAGAGATAATAGTATAGGGAAACCCCTCTCCCATTACATATATTCTTCTATGGCCTTTTCCCACCAGCCAAATTCATCATCAAATCTTTTATAATTCTCATCAAACCAGTGAGACAAATCCATATCGTAATAACCACCCCTGTCAAAGCGTCTTTCAAATTCTTCAAGGGTCATATTCATTCTAATTGCCAGTATATAAAAGCGTGCTCCAACATTGTCACCCGGATTTGTTTTTAGCAATTTTCTTAATAAATCCAGGGCCTCATCTACCTTTCTTTTTTCCCATAATAAAATAGCCTTATTCAAAATGGTTCTTATGATATGTCTATTTTCCAGCCAACCCCAGGATAATCTATCTGGCCAGTTGCCATTTTCATCGGTTATCAATCTCAGCGCTCTCTCATATGCATCATTCAATACCCTTTCTGCCTCAGAGGAATTACCCTCATTCTTTAGTATCTCATAGAGTAACAAGTACGAATCTAAAAAATCAGGGTCCTCCTCAATCAACTGTTTCACTCGCCTTTTTATGAATTTCGCATTGCTCCCATTATACTGCTCGCATAAATCATAAAATCTATCCATTACCTCGTGCTTTTTGTCCATAAATTCTCTTTGTTCTCTGTCCATATCCATGGCATTTCCCTCCTATTGTTTTTTGTTACACTACCCTAATCTTTCAAGGTGGCCTTTTATTTTTCAAACCAGCCTGGAAAGGATTCCCATGGAAAACTTGAAATTTCCTGTTCTTCACTCCCATCCGATTTTGCAATTCTTATTTTCTGAGTATGCCCTCCGTTTTCATCCCACTCATAGGTAAAGTAAACAATATAATTATTATCGGGGGAGTAACTGGGCCATATATCAGATTCGCCATCGTTTAATGTCAATCTTAAAAGTTCAGAGCCATTGGAATTCAAGGAAAAAAGGTTATACAGTAACCTTTCCGCATTATTCCCAACTCTTCCTTCAAAAACAATCCTCTCACCATTATGTGAAACAGATGGGTCATTAATAGCCTGAATTGTCTCATTATGGCTGAAAAAGAGCATTTTCTCACTACCATCCCCATTCATTCTCCATAAATCAAAATGATTGGAATAATCCTCCGAATGGATGTAAAAGATACTCCCATCGGGAGAAAAACAGGGGTCAGCATTGACATCACCAGGCTCACCAGAGGTTAACTTTGTTTTATTGGTTCCATCCGCATTCATTACATAAATATCATATTGAGGTAAAAGGTGGTTTTCTAAATCTTCAGAGGTTCTTTGATTTGAATCAGATACATACACTATTTTTGTACCGTCTTCGTTCCATCTGGCGTTGCCATCAAAATATTCATTATCTGTCAGTTTTGTAAGCCCCGAACCATCAATATTCATCACGGCAATTTCCCATCCAGGGTCTGTCTCATCTACATTTTCTGGTAAGTAGTGAATGGTTACAAGAATCTTTGTGCCGTCCGGAGAAACCTGCGGTTTGTGTTCCCAGTACTGGTTATTTGTTATCCTCATAACATTGGAGCCATCAGGATTCATAGTGTATAATTCAATGTATTTTTGAGGGAAAGTAGCGCCCTGTGGAACATCTCTGCTACTTTCAAATATTATTTTAAACCCATTAAAATCTGAATTGTCTCTCAGGAAACAACCCGCAAGGAAGAATACAAAAGTGAGGGAGATACCTTTAACCCAGTAAAGTTTCTTTTTCATTTTATCCAGACCCCAAAGTCTTCAATCGTATCAAAATCGGTTAGTCTGCTGAGAGAACTCCCACTATCGTCCATTACGAATATATCAATCTGCACATTGGCAGGGTCTGATGAGCCATATCTTGCACTGAACACAATCTGTCTTCCGTCTCCTGAAAAAGAAGGAAGGTATTCTGCCATAGATTCATGGCCCCCCTGTTTGCTGAGATCCACAAGGCCTGTTCCATCAGGATGTATCTTGTAAATGTGCCATATTCCAGCATCTCCATTCTCACCACTGTAATGAACGGGTTTTTCAAAAACAATCCATTGCCCATCTGGACTCCACGAAGGGTCATACACACCTGGCTTAAAGTAAGGAGTTGCAACAGTATCAGCAGGGTCATAAATTGTTCTCATGTTATTCCCATCAGAATCCATTATCTTAAGAACAAATCTTGGAACTTGGGCACTGTACGATACAAATGCAATATTCTCACCGTCGGGAGACCAGGAAGGGTCACTTTCTGTGGCATCATTCGTATGGGTCAGTCTTGTAAGACCGGAGCCATCTATTTTCATTTTATAGATATCCGCCTGATTTTCTCCTGCTAAAACCATATGAAATACTATCCACTCACCGTCAGGTGAAAAACTATCCCCTTCAGCATTATTGGAAGTGTCTGTCAATCTTTTTTCATTCCCTGTCTCAAGGTCAAGAAGCCATAAACTTTTTCTATCCTCATCCCCCAGACCTTCGGGACTATCCGTATCTTCCACAACCCTTGTAGCCAGTATGTATCTCTTTGTTCTGTCAATCCCAACAATACAATGGTGATAGGGAGAATGGGTAATTCGGGTAACATCCTCTCCATTATCATCCATTGCATATATCTCCTTTGTGCGACTGCCTGTATCCATGTTAGAGACAAAAAGAATCTGTGCTGAAGAAGGGAGGGCAGAAATATAGTGTTCCTCCGGGTTTTTCGGGCACCCTGAACTGAAAATCACTATGAGCAGGTAAAGAATTAACAAAGTATAAATTAGCATGTACTTTGAGAGATTTTTTACTACTCTTTCAATTTTTCTCATAGTTCAACCGCCATTGTAGGTTTGGGAATTCCATCCAATGTCTGGCACATATGCGAAGTTTCCATTAAGGGAATATCGTGGAAGCCGAGCGTGGTCACATTGCTGCAAGTTTTTAAAAGAACGACTATATTATCAAAGTTCAACATATTAAAATAATATCTACACGAAGTAAAAATGCAAGTTTTTTTAATCCCATCATTTATCCTCTGTTGACAAAAATGGGGTGGGGTGTATGATTTCAAAAAAGGAGGCAGAATGAGGAAGTTTTTATTGCTCCTTCCCCTGTTCGTTTTTATTGGGTGTGGAGGAGGTAAAACAGGTAAAAATCTCACGATATGGGAATCTTACAATGATGAAGAGCATGCTGTATTCATGGAGATAGTGAAGGCATTTGAGGAATCCACAGGAATAAATGTCCAGGTTCAGAGGATACCCTTCTTTGGCATGGAGAGCAAAATCCTGACAGCACTTGCTACAGGCTCAGAACCAGATATTGCAAGGGTTGACCTTGCAATGGTAGCAAAACTTGCCACAAGGGGTGCTGTAAAAAAGATTGAAAACTTTGATACATCGGAGTTGTTACCCGTTGCCCTGAAATCCGTTGAGATAAATGGAAAACTATATGGCATACCAGACCAGGTGAATTGCCTTGCCCTTTTTTACAACAAAAAACTTTTCAAGGAAAAGGGGATAAAGCCACCTGATACATGGGAGGAGTTTGTTAGGGCGGGTAAAAAACTTACGGATAAAAACAAGAATATATATGGTTTTGCCATGAGAAACACACTGTGGTGGCATCTACCCTTCTTCTATGGATTTGGAGCAAGGCTCATGAAGGATGGAAGGTTCACCCTTGATACACCTCAGGCAGTTGAGGCACTGAAGTTTATCAAGAAACTTTATGATGAGGGTATAGAGGCTGGTGCCTGGAAACCTGGTGCAGTTGACCCTGATATGGGATTCCAGAACGGTAAGTATGCAATGGTCTTCAATGGGCCGTGGAAGATAAAATCACTGAAGGAAGCAAACATTCCCTTTGGGATTGTCCCTGTGCCAGAAGGAAGGTATGGAAGGCCAACCCCCATTGGTGGAACGGATATGGTGATTTTCAAAAGGTCAAAACACACTGAAGAAGCACTTAAATTCCTCCAGTTCCTCGTTTCTGAAAACATCCAGACCCTGTGGGCAAACAAACTTGGCCAACTACCTGTGAATGTTAAAAGTATGGAGAATATAGATTTTGAGAGGCACCCCTATATAAAGATATTTGCAGAGGCAATCAAAGAGGCTGTTCCAAGACCCATTATACCTGATTATCAGGGTGTGGAGAATATTGTGAATCCTGAGATAGAATCAGCCCTTTATGGGAAAAAGACACCTGAACAGGCACTCAAGGATGCCACCAGGAGGGTGAATGAGGAAATTTTTGGTATTAAGTAGCCTTTTTACACTCCTCCTCTACCCTGAAACCTTCCATTCTATCCAGATTGATGGAGAGAATGACTTCTCCCCTGAAGAGGCTGTGGTTATTGACAATGCAAATGACTCATACTGGAGCAGCCAGAATGAACTTGACACCCTCTTCCTCACATGGAATGCAGAGACCCTCTTTATAGGTTGCTCTTATACACTGAATAATAATGCCCTGCTCATATTTCTTGATACAGAGACTGGTGGGATTGATAATGCCAATGGGCTTGACTGGTATCCAAGGGATGTAAGATTCAGTGGAGCAAAACCTGACTTCCTTGTGGCACTCTGGAACTGTGACCTTTCCCTGGGTGGTATAAGGAAATTAGGTGAGAATACATCCCCTGTATCATACAGAGGTGTAAATTCGGGCAGTCCTGGAGAAAAGAATTTCCTTGAGGTTGCCATACCATTTGAAGTGCTTGGTAATCCTCAGAAAATATCTTTAACTGCACTCATATGTGGTGGTGATTATGCAGGTGCTGGAGATGTAATGCCTGATGACCCATCTGTCAGGGGAAGCGGGAGTGCTATCATAAATATCTTCAGGGAGATAACAATTGATGGTGATGGGGATGGTGTGCCTGATTCTCTAATTGCACCTGTAGATGTATCAAAAACAGAGGAATATAAGGTTTCCTTCCCTGAATTCAAAAGTGTCTATATAAGACCTGACATTGCACAGACAGGTCCTGTGACAATACATGTTGAACTCACTGACACAGCAACCCTCACAGTTGCACTTTTCACAGAGGAAGGAAGATTCTTAAAGAATGTTATTGAAGGTTTAAGAACAGACTTCATTGAATACTCCTGGGACATCCATGACCTTGATAAAGGCATATATATCCTGAAATTCTACACATCTGAAAACAGGGGAATGTTGAAAAAGGCATTTGTGAGGTACTGAATGCTTCTTCTCATACTCTCTTCAACTGCATATCTAACAGGAATGGGTGGTGCTATATCTCCGATGGAGAGGCCAGAAAACATCTTTATAAACCCTGCCTCCATAAGCAAAAGAATTGTTCATATCACCTTTTACAGACCCTTCAACATTGAAGACTTTTACAAGGGCGACCTTTATTCCTCATTTATTCTCAAAGGGGTAAATCTTGGGTTCGGCTTGAATGCAACACGGGTAAACAGGGGTTATACCCGTGTTATCAGTGCAATAGGTATAAAGTATGGTATATTTGGAGTTTCACTCTCACAGAAGTACGAATCTGCACCTGCCTCAAAATCATTTATACTGAACTATGACTGGAATGCTGGAATAAGGTTCTCTTTGAGAGGATTTGCCTTTGCATTAAGCAGGGAGAGGCTTGGGTTCGGATTCATCACCTCAGGTGGCTCCCTCTCATTTGAGACAACCCCTGACTTTAAAAAATTCTATGCAGGGGTGGAATTCATTGTGAACAGGGTTATATCAGGTAGTGCCGGTTGGATGAATGGGAGACCTGCAATTGGGCTTTATCTCCACAATCCACGATTTGATATTGAGATGGGCTTTCTCACGAATTCTGACCTTGGAGAAACAACCATTGTATCTGTGGGGTGGAGACTATGATTCTGCTCATTCTTTCACTGGGTGAATTTCACGGATGGTTTGAATACCAGTACACCAGTCCTGAATGGGAGTACTGGAATCTATATCAGGAAAAGAATTATGGTGAGATGGGTTTTCTTTACAAACTACCTGGAAGGACAGAAACATACACAGCACTCTCCTTTGAACCTGGTAAGATTCAGTTTAAAAGAATGCACCTCACATTCCAGGGAAATTTCTTCTCCATCGCCACATTCAAGGCTGAGGATAGGCACTGGTTTGACTCTCCCCTCCTCTATCTTGTTTCATCTGAAAGAGTGAGGGACGAATCCTATGGAGCCAATGCTGAAGGGGTTAGATGTGACCTGTGGAAAAGGGGTTATGCCTCTGGCTTCCTCTTCTCACGATACACTGTAACAGAGAAGGCTCAGGCAATCATCTGGGACCTGAAAAAATATGAAGGATTTCTCACATGGGGTCTTCTCTACCTGAAAAAGGACTGGGTATCTTCCTTCAATGAGGTAGCCTCAGTACGTATTGGATTATTCAAAAGACCCTTTGAACTCAGGGGTGAGATTGCAAAAAACCTGTATCACCCTGATACACCTGATTCTGAAAATCTTGCAGGGGCAATGGAACTCAGAATTGTCCCACTTGGTCCATTCATTATTCTTGGCAAGGCATATTCTTATGGTATGAATTTCCGTGACGAACTCTCAAATGAATATAACTCCTCAAGGACTGATAATCAGGGTAAGCGGGGAGTATATGGAGAAATCTCTTACCTGCTGCCAAGAAGGGCTATCACAATCACAGGGAAAACATACAGGGAAAACCTGAACAGGTACTGGTATTACCTTGAAGCCTATGTTG
Source organism: bacterium (assembly GCA_003646055.1). Lineage (GTDB taxonomy): Bacteria > Hydrothermota > UBA3072 > UBA3072 > B12-G15 > B12-G15. The sequence continues at coordinate 1,292 of QNDZ01000006.1, read as the reverse complement.
AGTTTGTAAATAACATCTCCTTCAAGACCTGCTATGATGTAACAAGGGACAGATTTGGGGATGTATGGAAGCACGCATTCTTTGAAGTTGTAGCAGAGGGAAAAACAGGAAGGCTTAAATTCCAGTACAAAATCAAGGATATAGGTGTTAAAAATGTTGAGTACTCAATTGGGCAGAGGTCTATATTTGGCATTGAAGGGAAATTGAACCTTTCTCAAAGCATGTGGTTTTACACAAGGGTTGCCTTTGGTGAGGACCAGCGCACTGCATGGGAGAGTGCATTCTTCCAGATTGCCTACAGGCCACCCGTATCAAACTCTGAAATCTATCTTGAATACGGTGAACCATCCCATACAGATGCTGATCTGGTGAATGATGGTGATATTGCAGACAGGGAGGGGATTACAACCGTGAACAGAGTCAGATTGATTCTAAAATACTACTTTTAAGGAGGGAAAATGCTTCTTTTACTTGCCCTTTTTCCCATAAACACAGATGAAGGTGTCAGGTTCACATACTTTGCTCCTGATGCAAGGACAGTGTTCATTGCTGGTGATTTCAATGGCTGGGGAAGAACCCCCATGGAGATGGATGAGAATGGGTTCTGGACAGTTGTGATAGAGTTGAAACCTGGAAGATACGAGTACAAGTACATTGTGGACGGGGAATGGGTTTCTGACCCTGACAATCCCGTTGTGAGCGGAGGATACCAGAACTCTGTGATTGTTGTGAATAAAAACGGTGATGTCCTCATGCCCTACACATCCTCCATATCATTCAGTGGGGTAAACAGGATGATGATGCTGTATGAGACAGACTCCCTCTCTCTCATGGACATTGATGTTATCTTTGACATAAACCTGTTTCTATCCTCTGTTGAGGCCTGGACAAGACTCAGGTACTCAGGTTCAATATACCTCCAGAGGGCTGAGGCACGCTACGGAAGCGGGAAAACACATCTTGGTGTCTTTTACAACACATACGCCCTTAAAAGTGATGACCCCTTCCACATTGTAGGTGATATTGGGAAATACAGGGATTCACTGGGAAGGGACTATACAGGTATCTACCTTTCAGATGGAGAAAATATGCTCTTTTACTCCAACTCCATCAATGATGGAGCCGATATTTACGGTATCAGGCTTAAACCCCAATTTCTGCACTATTACGCTGGCTTCACTGCACAGGTAAAGGACTGGTATGGATATGAGACAGTGGTGGACTCCCCCATCACATGGTATTCAAGGAAGAAAAAGGAACACTTTGGTTTTGACCTTGGCTCTGGAAATTTC
>QNDZ01000005.1 GCA_003646055.1 bacterium | reverse complement strand
GTTCCCTTCTATTTTCAGAACAGGGGACTCCAGGGTTCTTCCATCAAATAATTCAATCCGATGGGTTGATATTAACAAGGGAAAAAACAAAAAGACAGGAATTAACCTACTCAATGTAACCTCCTTTTTTCCTGATATTAAACCCACATGGGATTCAGTCAAGGGGATAAAATGGCTTGTCAAAAAATAAACTTTGCTTTAAAATGGCATTATGAGGATATGGATAGACATTGATAATGCCCCTCATGTTCTGATAATGGAACCTATAATAGAGGAACTGGAAAGAAGGGGGCATCAGGTTTTCATAACAGCAAGGGACTATGGGAATACAAGGGGTCTCCTTGATATGAAGGGTTTCAGGTATTTTCTTATCGGGAGACACCCTGGAAAGTCAGGAATATTGAAGATACTTCATCTTGGTTTGAGGATGGTCAGGCTTTTCATATGGGCTATGGATAAGAATATAGATATTGCCTTTGCGCATGGCTCCCGTTCCCAGGTTATTCCAGCAAGACTTCTTGGGATACCTGTTGTAACCATGTACGATTATGAGCATATATCTGATTTTATTTTCAGATATTTTGCAAATATTATTCTGATGCCATTTGTTTTTAAGGACCTATTGAAAGGGCAAAGAAAATTTCGGGTTTTCCCTGGGTTGAAGGAAGAACTGTACATATGGGAACACGAATATACACCTGATTGGGGAAAGGGGTTATCCCTGGACAGAGAAAAAATTGTGGTTGTAAGGCCACCTGCATCAATGGCACACTATCATAATCCAATGGCTGAAAAAATCTTAAACTCCCTTCTCTCTGAATTTGCATCCAGAGAAGACATAACAGTTATTGTTGTACCAAGAACAGGTTGCCAGAGGAAAGAGATAATGAAGAAGTTTGGGAGATATAAAAATGTTATTGTGCTTGAAAAGGAGGTGGACGGAATAAGTATGCTCAAGGATGCAGACCTTGTTATCAGTGGCGGTGGCACAATGAACAGGGAGGCAGCACTACTTGGTAAGCCAGTATATAGTATTTTTCAGGGGAAGAAGGGAGAGGTGGACAAGTGGCTTGAAAATCATGGAAGGCTTCGTTTCATTCAAGAAGGTGATTCTATAAATATTGACTTTAACTGGAAGAAATCTCCCCTTGCGCTGAATCCTGATTTGAAGAACTGGATTGTTGATTTTTTACTGCATTTCAAAACAGGGAGGATATGATTATGAAAAAATCAAAATCAGCAAATCCTGCTTGATGGTGGTTTTGGGAGCAGGATTTCTTTTTTCAGGTGCAGATTTATTTGCACAGCAATCAGGTGACTCACTATGGCCTATGTTTCATCACGACGGTTACCATACAGGGCTTTCACCACTCACAGGGAATATGGATTCCTGTTTCCTTAGCTGGTCATATCTCACTGGTGGGGATGTGGAGTCTTCACCTGCACTTGGGGATATAGATGGGGATGGAAAACTTGAGATTGTGGTTGGTTCAAATGATGATAAATTGTATGCCCTTAATGGTGAATTGACTGGAATAGAGAAACCAACGTCAATCGTCCCTGAGGTCATCTTTGTCTTACAGAACCAGCCTAACCCATTTACAGTGACCACTGAAATCAGATACGGGTTACCAGAAAATTTAAATGTAAATATCACTGTTTATAATCTTCTGGGAGAGAAGATTGTAACCCTTGTGGATGAGAATAAGAAGGCGGGATACTACACAACAATCTGGGATGGAAGAGATAATACGGGAAGAAATCTTTCATCGGGTGTTTATTTTATCAAATTCAATGCAGGAGGATATAGCAGAACCCTGAAGGCAATACTGATGGAATAGAATTAGGAAACTTTGACTTGACATTGTTTTCTCATTTATTATGATAAGACTATGAAACGGCTTTTTTTTGTGATTTCCATACTCCTTCTTATCTGGGGATGTCCGAAACCTGGATTTTTCTTTAATCCACCTGACACGGGAAATGGGAATAATAATCAGGTGGCTCATCTCCTTGATGGTGTGAATGATTTTTCAATGGATGAGATTGCAGGCATTGATAAAGTGGGTGATATATCCGAACCCAATCTTGACCTTGATACACTATGGGCAGTTAAGGGCGATTCAATGCTTTACATTGGATTCAATGCCCATTCCTCTGCTGGTTATGGAATGAGTTATGGGATTTACATATTCACCGATTCAATTTATGGTTCTGGTGCAGGGAATGACCCCTGGAACAGGCTTGTAGATTATACGGGTGGGATTTATCCACCTTATGTGGTTTATTTCTGGCATGCTGACAATGTTGATTCAATTACCTCCGCCCAGTTTATAACCTTCAATGGCAGCTGGAATTATACAGATATTGGCAGGGATGTCTTTATTTACAATGGTTCACTTGACTTCATGGAGGTTTTCATCCCCCTTGAATGGCTTGGCAATCCTGAGAGTATCTATATAGAGGTTTTCACCACAGGGGGAGAGAACAGCCATGCACAGGACACATCCCCTGAGGATGGTAATGTCCAGTTTCCTGACCCTGAATGGACCCAGACAACGGTTTCACTCTCCTCAGCAGTCCCTGTAAAATGATCCTTTTATTCCTTTTTTCAAGGCTTCTTATACCCATGGACCATACACAGACTGACCATCTGAAGGCATATGGTCTTACATACTGGGTTCTTGAACAGGGGCTTGATGCAGAGTGGCTTTTAAACTATCGTGGTGGGAGTTTTCTTCTTCCCTCACTGGATGGCATAAAGAGAAGGGCAAATGTCATGGGTGTAAGGTGGGAGGAGATTTCAGAGGATCAGGTTAATGATATTTATGCTGAAATAGAGAGAGGAAATATGGAGAGGGTGCTTCTTGAAAAGGCACCAAGGATTGCGGTTTACATACCGGAGTTTGAAGGACCATGGGACGATGCAGTAACCCTTGCCCTTGAATATGCAGAGATACCCTATGACAGGGTATGGGATCCTGAGGTTCTTAATGGGGATTTGAGAAAGTATGATTGGTTACACCTACATCATGAGGATTTTACTGGACAGTTCGGGAAGTTCTATCTGTCATACAGGAACACACCATGGTATAAAAAGGTTGAAGAGGTTAACAGGAAAACGGCAAGGAGGCTTGGTTACAGAAAGGTATGGCAGATGAAGCACGATGTTGCAAGGAGAATAAGAGAATATGTGGAGAATGGAGGTTTTCTTTTTGCCATGTGCTCTGCACCCATCACCCTTGATATTGCCCTTGCGTATCTTGATGTGGACATAGTTCCTGAACAGATTGACGGTGATGGAATAGACCCTGCATACAGGTCAAAGGTTGATTTTTCAAGAACCTTTGCCTTTACAAATTTTAATATAATACCACAGATAACTGTTTATGAACATTCAGATGTTGATGTGACCCGTGAGGCGGCAATAAGGGGAGAGAAGACAAGGTTTGTTTTGAAGGAGTTTTATGCAAAAAGAGACCTTCTTCCCACGATCCTTGTTCAGGACCACACCAGGTTTATAAAGGAATTTCTTGGGCAGGATACTGGGTTTAGAAGGGACAGGATAAAGCCGGGAGTAGTTATTCTTGCAGATGTGCCTGGCACTGATGAGGTGAAGTATCTGTTTGGTACCCTTGGCAAGGGAACGTTTTCCTTCCTTGGAGGTCATGACCCTGAAGATTATGCCCATTACATTGGTGACCCACCCACCATCCTTGAACTCCATAAACACTCACCTGGTTACAGATTGATTCTTAACAACATATTGTTCCCTGCTGCAAGGAAGAAACACCTGAAAACATGAAAACCTATATTGAAGGCTTTGTTCAGTATCTGAGCTCAAGGGATGTATCTCCACACACTTTGAAATCATATAAGAAGGATATTGAGCAGTTTGTAACCTTCCTGAAGGAAATGGACATTGATAATCTTAATCAGGTGAAGCCCCTGCATATAAGGTCATTCCTTGGAACAATGATAAACAGGGGATACTCACCTGATTCCATAGCAAGGAAGAGTTCTTCAATCAGGACGTTCTTCAGATACCTTACAAGGATGGGGTATGTAAAATCAAATCCTGCAGCAGGTATTAAATCCCCAAAGAGAAGGAAGAAATCCCCATCATTCCTCAGTGAGAGACAGATGGAAGAACTGTTTGATTCTATTGAGCCAAAGACTCCGCTTGAGATGAGGAACAGGGCAATACTTGAACTGCTGTATGGAACTGGACTGAGGGCATCTGAACTTGTGAGTCTTGATGTGGATGATATAGACATCAGGGCAGAAAAACTCACAGTATTGGGAAAGAGAAGAAAGATGAGGGTACTTCCAATACCATCCAGGGCTAAAGAGGCATTGATTGACTACCTGAAGATCAGATGGGCGGATGTTAAACCCTTATTCATAAGTAAATCGGGTAAAAGATTGACACAGAGGGACTTACAGAGAATTGTTAAACGTTATATTCAACAGGTTGCATCCCTGAATAGAATGTCTCCACATACCCTGCGCCATACCTTTGCCACGCATCTTCTCACAAGGGGTGCTGACCTTAGGGCTGTCCAGGAACTGCTCGGTCATAGTTCCCTTTCAACAACTCAGATATACACTCATTTCACTGTGGAGAAACTCAAGGAGGTTTATAAACTTGCGCATCCAAGGGCGGAGGAGGAATGATAGAGGATATAAAGGGAATAGTTAGAGATGCGGGAAAGGTTTTACTTGATTATTACCATAAAGTGTCTCTATCTGTGGAAAAGAAGGGAAACCTTGATTATGTGAGTGAGGCAGACAGGGCTGCTGAAAAGTTCCTCGTTGAGAGGCTGAGGGAGAGTTTTCCTGACACTGGAATAGTGGCAGAGGAAGGTGCCCATGTTTCAGGGAAAAAAATCTTTTTGATTGACCCCCTTGATGGAACAAACAACTTTATCCACCACATACCCTATTTTTGCATCTCTGTTTCCCTTGTTGATGGAGATAATATCCTTCTTGGAGTTATCTATGACCCCATCAGGGATGAGATGTTTCATGCAGAGAAGGGGAGGGGTGCATATCTCAACAAAAGAAGAATACAGGTAAGTGGGTTGAGGTATCCTTCAAGGGCGGTTTTCTCCTTTGGCTTTCCCCCACCTGCATACAGGATGAAAAAGGAATTTATCCTCTTGCTTGAGGAACTTGTCGGGGATGTTAATGCAGTGAGATGGCTTGGTGCTGCTGCACTTGACCTTGCTTATGTTGCTGCTGGAAGGATTGATGGAACTGCCCAGTTTGGACTCAAGCCATGGGATGTGGGGGCTGGTGCCTTGCTTGTAAAAGAGGCAGGAGGTATTATAACCGACTTAAATGGTGGTGGAGATGTTCTTTCAGGGTATGTTGTTGCTGGTAATAAGAACATCTATTCCTTCCTCAGTGAGAAAATACATAGGCGGTTCAGCCGTTATCTCAGGTGAAGTCCTTGGGGTTTATTCCAAGTTGTTTGAATTTGATGTATAGATTTTGCCTTGCCTGGCCTGCAATCTTTGCTGCAAGGCTTACATTCCCCTTTGTATGCCTCAGCAGGTTTGTGAGGTAATTCCTCTCAAAGATTTCCTTTGCCTTTTCATAATTCATTATCTCTGTCTCTGTGGTGGTAATATCTGGTTTGTATATCTTGTCAGGAAGCAGGTGTTCATCAATTGTATCTGTTGTTGTGAGTATAACCGCCCTTTCAATAACATTCTCCAGTTCCCTCACATTCCCTGGCCAGTGGTAGTTTACAAGCAGGGCAAGTGCCTTCTCAGAAACCCCTTTGATATTCTTGTTATGCTTTTTTGCATAGTGTTCAAGGAAGTGGTTGACAAGTAATGGGATGTCGTTTTTCCTCTCCCTTAATGGAGGAAGTCTTAACTTTACAACATTCAGCCTGTAAAAAAGGTCTTCCCTGAAGAGTTTTTTCTGAACAGCCTCTTCAAGGGAGACATTTGTGGCTGTAATTATCCTTACATCAACCTTTACAGGCTTTGTTGAGCCCAGATGGTAGAACATTCCATCCTCGAGCACACGCAGGAGTTTTGACTGGAATGCAGGTGTTGTTGAACCAATCTCATCCAGAAAAAGTGTTCCACCATCGGCCTCTTCAAAGAGTCCTGGCTTTGATGTTGCTGCACCTGTGAATGCTCCCTTCTTATATCCGAATAATTCTGATTCAAGCAGGGACTCAGGTAGGGCAGAGCAATTTACTGGAACAAAGTTTTTATCCTTCCTCGGTGAATTCACATGTATTGCTCTTGCAACCAGTTCCTTTCCAGTGCCACTTTCTCCCTCTATCAGGACTGTTACATCAGTGGATGCAACAAGTTTTATTATCTCAAATATCTCTTTCATTTTTTTGCTTCTTCCAATTATGCCCGAGAAACTGTACTTCTCCAGTGCTATGTTCTGAAGACGTCTATAATCACGGATAAGCCTGCTGTGTTCAATGGCCTTGTCAAGCAGGCTTGTTATTTCTTCAAGTTCAAATGGTTTTTTCACAAAGTAGAATGCACCAAGTTTCATAGCCCTTACAGCAAGTGGGATAGAGGCATGGCCTGTTATGATTATAACAGGGAAATCAGGAAGGGTTTTCTTAATCTCCACAAGTACATCAAGACCATCTATGTCAGGAAGTTTTATATCAACAAGTGCAGCATCAAGTATCTCATTTTTGAAGATTTCAAGCCCTCCACTCCCTGTGAGGGAAGGGAAAACAGAATAATTTTCCTTCAATGCCTTTGAAAGCAACTCAAGTATTTTGGGGTCATCGTCTATAATTAAAACCCTGCCCTTTTCACCCATTTCCATCCTCCATGATTTTTATACCGATTTTTGCAATATCCGGGTCAAACTGTTTCCCTGCATTTCTTTCAAGTTCTTCAATCACCTCTTCCTTTGAAAGTTTTGCTCTGTATGGTCGTTCAGCAGTCATTGCCTCTATGGCATCTGCAACACCTATGATTCTCCCGAACAATGGTATCTCCTCTTTTTTCAAACCTTCAGGGAATCCAGTTCCATCATACCGCTCATGGTGATAAAGAACGCCGTCAAGGATGTTTTTATTTTCAAAAAGGGGTTTGAGGATCTCATAACCAATTGCAGGATGTCTCTTTATAACCTCGTACTCTTCAGGTGTGAGTTTATCTGCCTTGAGCAGTATCCTGTCTGGGATGCCTACCTTACCTATATCATGGAGCAAACCTGAATACGACAGGTTATCAAGCTCTTTTTTTGACAGGCCCATGCTTCTACCTATCTTAACAGAAAGCCTGCTCACATTTTCTGAATGGTCTTTGTGATATGGGTCTTTTGCCTCGATGGTTTTTATGAGGGAGGCAATGGAACCAAGGAAGATTCTCTTCACCTTCAATGTCTGCTGATAAACCTTCTCCTCAAGGAATGTCTGATAATCCCTTCTGAGTTTCAGTATGGTTAGCCTTTCCTTTACTCTTTTCAACATGAATTCCAGGTCGTTTGGATCAAAGGGTTTCACAATATAATCAAAGGCACCAAGTTGTAAAGATTTTCTTACAAGTTCAAACTCTTTAACCCCTGTTACCATCACAACAGTCTTATCAGGGTCTATTTGCCTTATCTTTCCAAGGAGCTGAATACCATCCATATCAGGCATCAGTATGTCAAGCAGGACAAGGTCATAATTGGATGATTTTAGCAATTTCAGAGCCTCTTCACCATTGTCCACATAAGAAGCCTCATGCCCGATCTTTTCAAGGCTCCCTTTCAACATTTTCCCAATGTTCCTGTCATCATCAACAATCAAAATCTTCATGATTATTTAATATTATCAATCTCATCAAAATTGTCAACCTTTTTTTACAACAATCAATGGGTTTTTACATTTACATACATACAACATTCTGAAAATCAGTGTAATAATTCTGGAATAAAAATTTTATATAGAATACTGGAGGTGAAAAATGGAAAAGGTTGAAGTGGGTAAGATGAAGAGAAATAGAATCTGGGAAATGGGAGAGGTTGACTTCTTTGTTGTTTCAAGGTGGATACTGATTCTCCTGGTATTGTTCCTGATTGGGTATAATACTGCAAGATTTGAGTACATGGCTGTTGCTTACAGAATTGCTGTGATATATGTGATTTTCAATTTTATAATCAGGTTCAGGATATTTAAGTTCCTTGAAGAGGAAAAATTCATGTTTCTCTTATTCCTGTTTGACATTGGCTTTGTCTCAGTTGCCCTTTATCTTTCAAGGGGAATTGAACAGAACTTCTTCATTGTTTACCTGCTTACCATAGTGATGGCTGCAATGAGTTCTGGTCTCAGATCTTCTTTTCCTGTGGCCATTCTGAGTGCAGTCCTGTATATGTGGATTGGTTATACCACTGGTGTGATAAAACAGTTCAATGACCCTGCATATCTATTGAGGCTTCCCTTCCTTTTCCTGATTGCATTCATGAGTGGAGCATGGGCAGATATGATGAGGAAGAAGATTGAAAAGAAAGAAAAAATGATGAGGGAAGAGATTTTAAAATTAAAGAATTTTTATGAAAGGATTATAAACTCCGTTAATGCCGGTATCATTGTTATCAATACTCAAGGGGAGGTTATGCTTGAAAACCCTGAGATGAAGAGGATGTTTGACAAAGGGATAATAAAGGAGGAACTTTTGAAAAAAATTATGGAAGAGAGGAGGGGAAATGTTCTTTTAAGGATAAAGGACAGATATGTTGATACGGTTATCTCCTCATCAAAGAAAGAAGACCTGATAATTGGCATTGTGAGGGATGTTACAGATTTGAAAAGAATGGAAGAAGAACTTGAACACTCAAGAAGGCTTGCAGACATAGGCAAGATGGCTTCGTATATAGCCCATGAGGTAAGAAATCCACTGGGAGTAATAAGGGGTATGACCCAGTTGATAAAGATGAAATTTAATGGAGAAGTTTTAAATGACTATACAGAAAAAATTCTTAAAAGTGTGGAGATGATTGATAGAATAATTGAGGATACCCTTGATTTTGCAAGGAAGAAACCACTTGAAATTGAAAAGGTCAATCTTGGTGAATTGATAAGGGAGATAGTTGAATCAGTGCCTATAAAGAAGAAAGTTTCTTCAAAAAATGCCAGCGTAATATTTGATAATACTGGGGGATGTGTTATCAATGGAGACAGGATGAGGCTGGTGAGGGTATTTGAGAACCTTATCTCCAATGGGCTTGATGCCATTTCTGATGGTGGATATGTTAAAATTTCATTCAAACGGGATGAGAGCAATGTTTATGTTAACATAAGTGATAATGGTTGTGGAATTGATGAAAAGGATATCAACAGGATTTTTGAGCCGTTTTATACAAGCAAAAAACACGGAACAGGGCTTGGACTCTCTATCGTCAAAAAGATTGTTGAAAACCATGGAGGTATGATAAGTGTCAGAAGCAAAAGGGGAGAGGGTACTGTTTTCACTGTGCAACTCCCTTTGTATAAAAAAGTAAAGGATAAGGAGGTGTGTTATGAAGGTGTTAATCGTTGATGATGAACCTTCCATAAGGTATCTTTTCTCAGAATTTTTAAAGATGAAGGGGTTTGACACAGATGAAGCGGAGAATGGAATTGAGGGATTGAAGAAGTTCCACAAGGACAATTACGACCTTCTGATTCTGGATATAAAGATGGGATTCAAACACGGTATTGAGGTGCTGGAAGACATAAGAAGGCAGGGATACAATACACCCGTTATCATCTGCACAGCATACAAACATCTTGAAGAGGACGTGAGGATAACATCTTCAGAGAATGTTGAGTTCCTTGCAAAGCCCGTGGATTTACAGAAACTCTGGGAAAAAGTTGAGAGACTTCTGGGGCTGAAGACGAATGCAGGTTAAGAGTTTTAGAGACACCCTGAAACAGATACTTGACCTTGCACAGGACCTGCTCAAGAGTGAAGCAGGAACCATATTCCTGCTTGATAATGAAAGGGATGAACTGGTTTTTGAGATTGTGAACGGTCCTAAGGCCGATGAACTAAAGGGAAAGAGGTTGAAGATAGGTGAGGGTATAGCCGGTAAAACTGCCCAGACAGGTGAAGGGCAGATAGTAACAAAGGTTAAGGAGAGAAAGGACTTCCAGAGCAAGTTTGACAGGGCAACAGGGTTCAAGACAGAATCCTTACTCACTGCACCATTAAGGATTAAGGACAGGATTATAGGGGTGATAGAACTTGTAAACAAGAAGGATGGAGTGTATACTGAGGATGACCTCCAGATACTTGAAGGGTTTGCAAAGAGTGCCTCCTCAATACTTGAAATGGCATTGCTATACGAAAGGATTGAGCAGTCGCGAAAATTTCTCTATGGGATAATTGATAGTATACCCCACCCTATACTTCTCCTTGATAAGGAAGGAAATATTGTTTATCAGAACAGGGCTTTGAATCAACTACCTTTTAAAGAAGAACTAATAAAAAAGACAATGAATAAAAAGAACGGTGATACTATTGAATGTAATGGTAAGACATTCACCCTCACAAAATCCAGTTTTAACATGAGGGATGAGGTGGGAAGGATGGTTGAATACACAACCTTAATTTTTGTAGAGATAACAGACAAGATAATGCTTGCAGAATTGATGGCACAGAAGGAGGTGAAGGAGAGGTTCTTTGCAGGGGTCTCCCACAATTTGAAAAACCCATTAACCCCGATAATTGGCCTGTCCCAGATTCTGATGTCCCCCGAGAATTTATCAGATGATGTTGTAAAGGAGTATGCAAAGAGAATAAATCAGGAAGGACAGAGGCTGGGGAAACTTGTTCAGATGTTTATATCCCTTTCAAGGGAAGACCTTGGAAACAGGAGCTGGGTTAATATTGGGGATATGTTAAAGAGATTGGAGAATGGAGCATTTTCTGTTTATGTTCTGGACGAACGTGTTGGGATATACGCCAATGGTGAGGATTTAGAACTTGCCCTTGGGGTCCTTTTTGAGACTCTGAAGGAGAAAGCATCTGATTTCAATGTTAGATGTTCCAGTGTTGATTCAGAGATTCAGATAATCATAGATGGTCTTGATTCCAACACTGTTCAGGAGTTAAAAAGGGGAATGGAACAGGAATTTCTTATTGACGACCCATTTGATAGGTCCAATATAAATTCTGCAAATCTTGTATTCTTCAGAGAGATTATTGAACGGAATGGTGGAAACATAGAGTACAACAATGATGGGATAAAAATTAAGTTTTTTTCAGAGATGAAGAATTGCACTGGAAAACTCCTTGAAAAGTATGTATAATTATTATATGGAAGGAACAAGGCTGTTGAGAATTCTTGTCTGGTCAATGCTTTTTATTATTGGAATCTCCTGTTTCCTTGTGGTGATAGATGAGGGAATGATTGGGATTCCTGCAGAGATTTTTATGCTAACAGGGTTTGTCTTAATTCTGGTGGTGGTTTTCATGCTGGAGAGGTATTTTTTGAGGTCGCTTGAGATTTTAAGGGGCAAGGCTCCATATCTGGATACTTACAATGGCATGCCCTCAGAGATTGCTTCACTCCTTGAGAGATTCAAAGATTTGGATGAGCGCCTGAAATTTGTTGAAAAGATGGAGAGATTGCAGAGGGATATAATTTCCGAATTTTCCACAGTGAGAAACCTGGACATGGTTATTGACACCATCATGAAGAGGATGATTGAATACACAGATGCAAAAGGAATATGTATTTATTATGGGAATCGCTTTTATCGTTCAGGTGATTTTACCCCTGAAATTGTTGACCATGTTCTCAGGGCTGGAAAATTCAGGGTGTTGAATCTCACAATTGGGAATGTTTATCGGGTTTCAACAAAGGTTGTTGATGTATTCTACATATCGCCCAAACCTGAGAAGCTTATAGAGTCCCTTGTACCGATTGTCTCCATTGGTTTAAAGTCCTTCAAGGAGGTTAAAAAAAGGAAGGACAGTCAGGTGAAAGAGGTTCTAATGGTTCTTGAGGAGCAGAAAAGGATTAATCGTGCATTGGGCAATTTTTTAAGATTGCTTTCAGAATTCCAGGACGAGAAGACAGGTGTATTTGTACTGAATGTTGAGGGGGTTTCACATTCTGGTATCAAAGAGATTACAGACCTTCTTCAATCCATTCCTTTTGTAAAGGGAGTGGAATATAAGGAGGCAGAAGAGAAGATTGCGTTTAATATGGAGGTGAATAATGGAAAACTTGAAGGATTTGATAGATAGATTAAGAATAGGGCTTATTCAATATACGGAGGAAGGTATTAAACCCTTGAATGATGAAGGCAGAAGGATTCTTGGAGTGTTGAAGAAAGAGGATGTGGAAAATATCCAAAAGGGTGATATTAAGGTGATTGATGTTGTTATTGATGGCAGGAGGGTTAAGTACAGGGTTGAGCCCTTAATGGATGGAGACAACCTGATACTTTGCTTTTATCCTGAGACAGATATGTGTATAAACTACTCCCAGTACAAGTTTTCAAGGATAGTTGAGATGATAGAGGTTATAGCAGGTATATCACACAGGATAAACAATCCACTCCAGGCAGTTATGGGATTTTCAGAACTGTTGAAAGAACGGACAAATGATAAGGAATTGCTGGAATATACAGAACACATAATTTCTTCAGTAACAAGGATAAAAGGGGTTGTTGACCAGTTCTGTGCCTATACCAATATGTTGAAAAATTACGATGAAAAGAAAGAGATTCAAATATCCAGGATTCTTGAGGACTCATTGCTTCTTTTGAAATCCCATCCATACTATACTATGGTTGACGTGGCATATGTGATTGAAAGGGATTTCTCAATCAATGCCTCACCAGAGATGATAAAGGAAGCCTTCTTCAGACTACTTGAGAATGCGATTGAGTTTGCATACTCAAGTGGAACAGATGGGTGGGTGAGAATTACAGTGGATAGGGGAGAAGAGGAGGGCAGGGTGCTTGTTGAGAACTCAGGTTCTCCAATTGACGCTTCAAAAGCTGTTCAGATTTTTGAGCACTTCTATTCCACAAGTGGTGATAAACTTGGGCTCGGGCTTGGTATTGCAAAGAGGCTTATAACATGGAACAATGGTTCAATTGTTTATAAAGAGGATTCAAAACACCCTGCTTTTCTCATTGAATTCCCTGTTTCAGAAAGGGAGAAGGTTTCTGGAATACTCATAGTGGATGATGAGGTAGAGAATGTAAAATTGCTGGAAAAGGCATTATCAAGTATGGGTTACAAGGTGGATTGTGCATATACAGGGAAAGAAGCACTGGAGAAGATTGAGTCTGAAAGGTACAATGTGATAATACTTGATATGATTCTACCTGATATGTCAGGATACAGGGTATTCCTTGACATGGATGATGAGCAGAAAAAAAGAGTGATTGTTTTTACAGGGGATTCAATGCATCCAGAATTAAAGGAATTAAAAAAATGGGGTGTCAGGGTATTATTGAAGCCCGTTACAATAGAAACCTTGAAAAGTGAAATAGAAGGTATTGTGAATGAAAGAGGTTAATTATCTTTTTGCTTGACTACAAGGAAATCTTGTATATACTCAAAATATGTTTGGATTTGGTGGTAAAGAGAAGGTAATTGATAAGGCCAGAAGGCTGGTTATTTCTGGGAAACCTGAAAAGGCATTGGAGGTTCTCCAAAGTGCCTTAACAGGTGATGAATCAGACCTTCCCCTTATTCTTGAGATCATGCATGTGTACAGTTCCATGGGGCATTTCAAAGAGGTTATTATCTGGGCAAAGAAGGGTGAGGGAATATCAAGGGAGACAAAGGAGCATATTATAAAAGAGGTTGAAGACCTCTACTATGGTTCCAATAAACCCCGTGAACTTGCAGAGTATCTGGTTGAGAAGAGAACAGAGGCAAGGGACTTTGATGGGGTCTGGGAGATTGTTGAAGTCATGGATAGGGAACACCTTGCAGAGATTATACAGAAGGAGAATGCCATTCTTTCAAATATCAGGGAAAAGGAGAAACTTTCACCAAGGGATAGAATGCATTTTTATATGACAGGTCTGTGTTACGAACCACTGGATACAAAAAAGAGTATGGAAATATTTATGGAGTTGCTACAAAAGGCACCAGAAGAAGAAGATACAATCTACAATGAAATTGAGAGGATTAACAGAAATCTTTTTGGTGACCCTTATATAATGATAACCCTTGGAAGACTGTTGATTAGAAGGGGTAACCTTGAGAGGGGTATAGAGCAGTTTAAAAAGGCCACAGAGAGAAGCCCCCAAATTACACCCTATGCAATAGAGGTACTGGAAGAATTTTCTGAAAAGGTTCCTGAAACCCTGGATCTTTTGAGTGATTTGTATATAAAAACTGGTGATAAAGAGAAGGCACTCCAGGTGCTTAATAAATTCAGGGGCAAGGCAGCAATTAAGAAGTATGAGGAACTGGTCAGAACCAATCCCGATAGTGTTGAGGCATTACAGAAGTTGGCATATGCCTACCTTGATGAGAAGAGATACGAAGATACACTGAAAACCCTTAAAAGGATTCTTGAGTTGAATATAGATGTTCTGAATGTACAGGAGATTGTGGAAATTGTTGAGAGGGTTACAGATAATCCAGATGCCCTTTTCATTGCATGTGACATTTTAATGAAACTGGAGAAACCAAAACTTGCGGTTGATACTTTGAAAAAAGCATTTGCCATTTCTCCTTCCTCTGTTGATGATATTCTTGGTTCTCTGAAAGATGTTCTTAGTGAATACCCTGACCTTGTTGAGGCGGTTGTCTTTAAGGGAGAACTTCTTGCCTTCAAGAAAGAGTTTGATGAGGCCATAGAAACTATTGAAACTGTTCTTGACTACCCGGAGGGCATTGAACTTGCAAAAGAGGTTCTTCTCAAGATTTACAAAAACAATCCGGAGAATTCAAAATCGGCAATACTTGTGAATATAATAAATCTCAAGACAGATCCAGAGCGTTCAATAGAGAATCTGAATAGAATCCTGTCAGAAGAACCTGGTGCAATCCCGTATTTGATGAAGCAACTTGATACATGGATAAGGATTAAGCCTGATTATATCCCGTATGTCCTTAAAGCATACGCGTCTTTTCCACCGGATGCATTTCCACCATTTGTCCTTCCCTTTGCTATTGCCGAGGCATATGCGCTTAACGGAGATTTTGAAAATGCCAGACAATTCTATATAAAGGCTGTTAAGCAGGACCCAAACAGGGCTGGTTTTATTATAAAGGCTATAAGGAATCATCCTGAATCACAGGAGAACTTCCTTCTATTGATTGAACTTCTCATTCTCTTCCGCATGTTTAAGAAGGCTGAGGAGGTGATTCAGACAAGCATAAAGAAGTTTCCTGATATTACAAGGGAACTTGTAACTGTCCTCCTTACTTCTGTTGAGAGAGTTGGAAAGTCTCCAGGTATATATTCAATACTTTTAAATCTCCTGAATGAACACGGATATTATGAAGAAGTGATAAAGTACGGTGAGAGGGCTGAGGATATACTCCCACGAGGGAAAAGGGGAGACCTCTACTTCAATCTTGCCAATGCATATGGGAAGACTGGAAGGGAACAGGAGTTTGTTAAGTATCTTGCACTTGCAGTTGCAGAGGACAGGAACCTTGTTAGGAAGGCAATTGACCTCATTGAATCATTTATGAAGGAACAGGAGGTAAGTTCAGAAACTTATTTACTCTTGCATTCACTTTACAGGGATGAGAGGGAGATAAGTAAGGCTGCTAATGCCCTGTACATGGCATACGAAAAGAACCCAGGGATTGGTGATGCAATTATTGAGGATTTCAAAAAACTGATTGATATTGCACCAATTGAGGCATCACTCTATCATAGACTTGGACAGATTATGCTTTCCAGAGGTGATGGCAGTGGTCTTGAACTGCTTCAAAAGGCAGTGAGATTTGACCCGACCCTCAGGGAGGCGGTGATGGAATCACTTAAATCTGCTGAAGGAACCCCGCTTGAAAGCAATGCAATTCTACTGAGGATAGATTTGCTCAAGCAAGAAGGGAAATTGAACGAAGTGATGAATGCGCTTATACAGGTTTATGAAGGTTTTCCTGAAATGAGGCAGAAGGTTGTAACTGAGATAATGGGGCTTTTGCAAAAAATTGAGGTTACACCTGAAAATTACAGGGATATTCTGAAGATAATACTTGAGGAGCGTAGAAACAGGGTTATAGTTGAATTTGTAGAAAAACTTGTGAAGAATTATCCAGGTGTTGCAAAGGACATTATCACACTCCTTGACGAATATTTTGGTGAGGAGTATCCTATACCATTGAGGCTTTTGAAGGCAAAACTATTAAAGATTTATGGTAAGAAGGACGAAGTTGTCAGGGAATTGAGGGAGATATATGGAAAGGCACCTGATTCTGCAGGAACAATCCTTGAGTTGCTTGATGTTGATTCCCCAGAATCTGCAAGGCTTTATATTGATTGCAATATACAGATTGGTAATTACGACGAGGCATTCAAAGGTCTATCCCTGCTTGGCCATGATGACAGGGTTGCCTATTTACAGGAACTTATACGATACTCAGACAGGGTTGAGTACAGGAAGGAACTGATAAAAATTTACGCTGTTATGGGACACTGGGACAGGGTGCTTGAGATAGGGGAGTCCATTGTTGAGCAGGATGAAAGGGATAGAGCACTTCTCTATCTTGCCGGGAAGGATATACATGTTGACTATAATGTGCTCCAGGAAGTGAAGGAGGAGATTCTCAGGGAAAGAATCAAGGATGCAGAGTCCCTTGAGGAGAAGTACAAATATGCACTGAAACTTGGGGATGAGGAATTGATTTCAGAGGTATTAAAAGAATTACCAGAAGAAAAGAGGGTGAGGGAGGCCGCCAGATTTGAGATTAAGAATGGAAGATACCTTGTAGCTTTGAAACTTCTCAATGGTCTTGAAAAGGATGCTGATGTTTTGAAAATGATGGAGGTATGTGCCTCAAGACTTGGAATGAAACGGTTGTTGAGGGAGATAAGGACATCACTTACACAATCAGGTGAGGTGGCCTTTAAGGAAGATAGATATAAAGGGGGTTGGAAAATGATACAGCCTTTACCAGGGAGGTAAAAAATGGGTTTTTGTCCATATCTATCAGGAATTGCATTGAAAGAGGAGGAGGTAAAGAAGGAGGATGGGAGTGTTGAAAAGAAGCGTGTTTATGAAATCATTGAGATTGATTGCCAGAAGGAGAAATGTGAGTTTTATAACAGTGAAGAGGAGAGTTGCAATCTTCTCTTCCTTGGGGAGATTCTTCCAATCAAGAAAGCACTCCAGAATATCAGTATAAATCTTCACGACGACCTTTACAACATACAGCATGAGACATCCCAGAGAATTTCAGACCTTGGGGAGAAACTTGAGAAGATACCAGAACTTGTAGGAAGTGTTCAGGTTGATTTTGATTCAGTTACCAGCAAGATAGATTCAGTGATTGATGAGAAGATTATCCCTGAACTTAGGGGTTATGGGAATTCCATCAATGAGGTTGGAAACAGGTTTGTTGAAGCCCTTTCCTCTGTCAGGGAGGAGATAATCAATACAATGGACAGGAATGGTGGTGATTTGAAGGAAAGGGTTGTTGAGAAGATAGATGCCATCCGTGAGAGTATAAAAGCATTTGAGGAGGTTATAGGGAGTATCCCTGAAAGGATTGGACAGCCAATGAACGAATTGAAGGAGAGTGTAAGTCCATTCTTTGAGTCCCTTGATGCTGATATGAAAAAGCTGTTAGAACTCTTTGATGTTCTTATGAAAAAGATTACAGAGGTATCAGGTGAAGTTACTTCTAGGGTGGGGACACTCAACGAGGGCATAAACAGGATGGATGATAATCTCAGGTCTTCCCTTGAAACCTCTTCTAACTCATTGAAGGAAGGGCTTGAAGGTATGAGGGATGGGTTCAAGGAATTTTCTACACAACTTGAGAGCATGGCAGCAAAGATGGAGGAGTTTTCAGTAAGGGCTTCTGAATATCTTCAGGAGTTGAGGGAAAGGTTGAATGAGATGGAAGAGAAGGATAAAGTGAGTCAGGGGATGAGATTGAATGATGAGGGAGTGCTTGATTTTTATGCAGGAGACATTTCATCAGCAATAGAGAAGTTCAGAAAGGCCATTGAACTTGCAGGAAGAAAAAGAGAAATATTGATAAATCTTGCAATGGCTCTATCAAAAAGTGGAGAGAACGAAGAGGCAAGGGAGATACTTGAGGAGATACTGAATGAGAATCCAGATGATGTGGACGCAATCCTGACAATGGGGGTTATCAGTTTCAATAAAGGTGCGGAGGAAGAAGCACTGGCACTCATGGAGAAGGCAAGGAATGTGGAGGAGAACCCACTGGTTATTGCAAATCTGGGTTTTGTGTATGAAAAGATGGGCAACATTGACAGAGCCCTTGAGATGTGGGAAAAGGCACTATCAATGGATAGTTCCCTGATAGAGGTTGAAGAGGCAATAAACAGATATAAAGAGAGGAGGATATAATGGAGGCAAAGTCCCCTTTTGAGGAAATCTTTTCATCTAAAAAAGAGAAAAAGGAAGAAGAGAAGAAGGAAGAGGACCTTCTTGATTTTGACGCATCTGAAAGTGGTGATGTGCCCCTTGATACAGGTGATAGGTATTTGAATCTAATTGTTGAACTCCTTAAAAATAAATATTTCTTTGAGGCAATAGAAGTAATAAAGGAAATGGCAGGTGAAGGGGTATAGAAGGGTTCTTCTTATATCTGATACTCATTTTCCTCTGAAGGAGTCAACAGGGCTTCAGGCAGAACTTGGTTCTTTTGTGAGGGAGCAGATGAAGTCTTGTGATGCCCTTTTCCTTCTTGGAGATATCTTTGATTTCTACCATGAATACAACCATGTGATACCAAAGGCATTCTTTCCCATGTATGTTCTGTTCAAAGAGTTAAGAGATAAGGGCAAGGATATCCATTACTGGACAGGAAACCATGATTTCTGGCATGGGGATTTTCTTAATTCAATAGGTGTTGTTGTTCACAGGAAGGAGGAAATGATAAACCTGGGTAGTGTGAATTATCTATTTGCACATGGGGACGAGACAGGGAGATTTAATCCAGTAACCCTGATTATTAAAAGTGATATAAACAGGTTTCTATTCAGACATATTCATCCAGACATCGGATTTGAGATTGCCAGAATGGTTTCAAGATTGAGCAGAATCTCTTCCAGCAGAAAACAACCAAGGATAAAGAAATATATTGAGTTTGCACATAGAAAATTCAGAGAAGGTGCAGATGTTGTTGTGATTGGGCATATACACGAACAGTACACTTTTAGGGAGGGAGAGAAACTGTTTGTTGTTCTTGGGGACTGGATGATACATAGATACTACGGTCTTATTGAGGATGGAAGAATTTCTCTGAGGCGGTGGAACCAGTCTCCTGAATGAAACTCTCCATATTCAATTATCACCTTCATCATATTCTTAAATCCTTTCTCATTTGTATCTTTCAATTCAGGCAGATATCCCCTGACTATGAGCTTTAATAGATTGTACCATTCACCAAGGGGAAGGTCGTTCTGGGTACAATGCTTCCTGCACATTGTTCCACCAGCCCTTGTACTGAAGCATGATACACTTTTTTCACCACACACATGGCACCTAAAAAGATTGGGATATATTCCTTCTATCTTGAAGAATTTCATAAAGA
Organism: bacterium; assembly: GCA_003646055.1. Lineage (GTDB taxonomy): Bacteria > Hydrothermota > UBA3072 > UBA3072 > B12-G15 > B12-G15. Next base: position 4,872 of record QNDZ01000005.1, on the reverse strand, counting down.
AGTAGGGAAGGATTTCAATCCTTCCTTCTGTGTTCAATCTCTTTAATATCTCTTTTGCAAGGATGAAAATTTTTTTCTCTGTGGGGCTATGTTCAAGTACCCAGAGAATGGAGTACATGCCATCCATAAGGGTTATATTTTCACGGATTTCAGGATATGTTTCTATGGGTTCCACTTCCTTCAATACCCCCATTTCAGCAGAATGACCCCTGTAGTAAACAAAGGACACAAGGAAACCTGATTCAAGTTTTCCTCTAAATTGACTCTTCTGCCTTCTTCCTCCCTTTGCAAGGAAAGAAGATAGACCATTCTTTTCTGTGTAAATCATGGAGATAAGGCTTGTATCACTGAATGGTGTATTTTTTATTATTATTCCTTTGTCTGTGCCCTGCACACTTATACCCTTGGACGGAAACCTTTACCAAGCACCTCGTGTGCCGTTGTTATTACCACAAAGGCATCAGGATCAATCTCCTGGACGAGATTTCTCAGTGCCTCTGTTTCCCTTATGGAGATTACTGTAAAAATAACATCCCTTTCCATACCTGTATATCCACCAATTCCCTTCATGAGTGTTGAACCCCTGTTAAGCCTTTTTGTGATGGCCTCGACAACTTTATCCCCTTTTGTGGTTGTAATGATTGCCTGTCTTGCATAATCCCTGCCTTCAAGCACCATATCCACAAGTTTGCTTGAAACAAAGAGGGCTATGTAACTGAATAAAACAATATCAAATGACTTAAATGTTGTTCCTGCAATGGCTATTACTATGGAGTCAACAATCAGTATTGAAACCCCTGTGGAGAGGCCTGTGTACTTATTCATAATTCTGCCCAGTATGTCGGTTCCACCAGTAGAACCTCCACCCCTGAATACAAATCCTATACCCGCACCAAGAAGAAGGGCACCGTAGAGGGAAGAGAGAAGAAGGTCATGGGTGAGAATGGGGGGCTTCAGTACGTAGTGTATGAAGTCGGAGAAGAGGAATATGAGAATTATTGAAAGTATGGTTTTCATTCCAAACTTGAACCCAAGATTTTTCATTCCAAGGATGAATATAGGAATATTGAGAAGCGCGTAACCAAGCCCGAATGGGAATTTAAAGAGGTTGTAAAGGACAATGGCAATCCCACCAACACCCCCAGGTGTAATCTTGTGTGGAACGAGGAAAAGGTCGTAACCAATTGAGGTGAGTAAACTTCCAAAAACAATGAAGATTATATTTCTTGTTTTTCTCATAGCCTTGACACCTGCACCTTTTTGATTTTCCTATCTGTTGCATCAAGTATCTTGAACCTTAACTCACCAATATCTATCTCCTCTCCCTCTGTGGGTATCCTTCCTGTATGCCTTATAATGTATCCAGCAATCGTATCCTCCTCCTCATCTTCTATTCCAAGAGCGTTTATCCTTGTATCACCTTTGAGTATGAATGCCCCTGAGAGTTCCTTCTTTATGTCAATCACCTCACCAACAAGGTTTGTGAAAATGTCATCAAGGGTTATGAATCCTGCAGTACCACCATACTCATCAATCACAATTGCTGCCTTGTTTGCATCATAAAGTAGTTCAAAAAGTACAACATCACAGGTTTTGTCTTCAGGAACAAATCTCACGGGTTTTATAAGTATCTGTATATCCTTGTCAGGATATTGGAAAACCTCTCTTACATTAACAATACCAAGGATATTGTCAATATTCTCTCTATATATTGGAATTCTTGTGAACCTGTGTTTCCTGAATGCTTCAATCACGCCGTTTCTTCCATCTTTGATGTCGGATGAAACAATATTAATCCTTGGTATCATAACATCGGCAACATTCTTTTTACTCAAGGATATAACATTCCTCAGAACTGCATATTCGGACTTCTTCATCACACCCTTAACAAGGTTCTCCCTGAGAACCACCTCAATTTCAGTACGGCTTATGTTTTTATCCTTAACATCAACCCTCATGAGTTTTAAGAATAGGAAGGATGGATATTTTACGAGGAAGATTATTGGATAAAAGACGAAGTAAAAGATATAAAGGGGGAGTGAAAAGATATACGCCAGTTTTTCAGGTTTTTTCAGTGTGAAGACCTTTGGAAGTATCTCTCCAAATATAAGGACTATGAAGGTTGTGAGAAGGGTTGTTTCAAGCACAGAGTTTCTCTCTGCCATATATACGGAAAAAATCACAAGGGAGAGGTTGATTCCCACGAGGACCGTTGAAAAGTATATTTCAGGTGTGGAGTACAACCGCCAGGTGAGTCTCTGGATTGAGCCGTTATCCTTCTCCTTCATAAGGGAGAGTTTATTAGAGGAGACAAAGGCAATCTCCGATGAGTTGAAGAATATGATGAAAAGCAGTATTACTAATGGTATTATCATGTCTTCCTCTTCTTTATCCTTAACTTTTCTATCCTCTGTCCTTTCACATGCTCTACAGTTATTATCATATCCTTGAAGGAGAATCTTTCACCCTCAGAGGGTACTCTTCCTATGTGGTAGAGTATGAGCCCTGATATGGTTGTGAATTCAGACGCCTCAATATCAGAGTGAAGAAGTTCATTTATTTTGTATATGGGAACCCTTCCATCAACAATCCATTCATCTTCTCCTACCTTTTTTATATCCGGATCTTTCTCACCCAGGCTTCTCAGGAACATTCTTTCAACATCTTCAATATCCACAATCCCTGATATTCCTCCATATTCATCAACAACCATTACAGCCTTGTGTTTTGTTCTCTTGAAGAAAAGGAGCAATTCAACCACATCCGTCTCTTCATTCACAAAAACAGCGGGTTTTACAAATTTCTTTATCCTTCCCTTCTCACCAAATATGCATTTGAGTTCAAGGATACCGGTTATATTGTCAATATTGTCTTTATAAACAGGAATCCTTTTGATTCCAATGGGTGCAGACTTCAAAACCTCTTCGCATGTTTTATTTTCCTGGGCAAAGAATATCTCTGTCCTTGGCCTCATTATGTTTTTTGCCCTTTCCTTTGATAGTGTAATGAATGCCTCTGAGAACTTGAATTCAACCTCCTGGAGTGCTCCTTCCTTTAATCCAATCTCAAGCATATCCTCAAGCACATGTTCTTCCCTCTTCTTGCCCCTGTCAATGAACCTCAGGAAGAAACTGAACAGGAAGGAGAAGGGATAGGCAATTGTATAAGTTAGATACATGGGCGGTGTGAAAAGATTTATAATGCGTTCCTTCTTATTGATTGCAAAAACCTTTGGAATGTATTCACCAAACAGGAGCAGGATGTAGGTTGTTAAGAGAGTGATAAGGAAGAAGGAAAGTCTTTCCTTGAGAATCCTTTCAGATAGGGCGGATATAATCACATTAACGGTTGTATTTGCAAGAAGGATTGTTATTAGAAGCCTTCTTGGTGACTGGAGAAGTCTCTTAAATATTCTTCCCCTTGTTCTGTAGTAAACAAGTTTGTATGGATGGAGAGAAAAATAGGCGGTTTCAGAGGATGAATAAAGGAATGAGAAGAAGAGAAGTATAACAATGGACACAAGAGGAATAATCACAGATACTCAGCCTCCTTTTTCCTCATGATTTTTCTCTCCTCATCGGTTGTATCATTGTATCCCGCAAGGTGGAGAAGTCCGTGAACGACAAGCAATTTCAATTCATCAAGCAAAGAACCCACCTTTTGTCTTGATGCCTGCTCAATGGATATGTATATATCGCCCAGGAGATTACCAGAAAATTCACTGTCCTCTCCCTCTTTGAATGGGAATGCAATAACATCTGTTGTTCCCTTTTTACCTTTGTATTCAAAATTCAGTTTCTCCATGAAGGTATCATCCACAAGTGTGATGCTCACCTCTCCTTCAAGGCCTTCTCCTTTCATCACCTCTTTTGCCTTCTTTTCCAGTTCCTCTTTATATTCAGGGAGAACATTCAGATAGATTTTCTTCATTATTTCAACTCCACCCTTGGATAACTTGTCCTTTTGTGCCTTGCAGCCTTAAGCCTCTTTACAAAGACATCCATAATTGTTTTCAGTTCAGTGATGGAGAGCCCCGCATTGTCAAGTTGATTCTCCTTCATTTTTATTTCAAAGATTTTCTCAACAACCTTCCTTACCTCTTCTTCCCCTGAAGTTTCAACGCTCTTTACAGCAGCCTCAACAGAGTCTGCAAGCATTATGATGGCTGATTCCTTTGAGGATGGCACTGGTCCGTCGTACCTGAAGTCTTCCTCTTGTACAGTATCATATATATCCCTGGCCTTTTCAAAGAAGGGTTTAATCAGAGATGTTCCATGGTGCTCAAGTATTATTTTAATAATAGGTTCAGGCAGATGGTGTTTTTTCCCGAGTTCAACACCTTCAGATACGTGGGACTTAAGAATGGCAACAGATAACTTTGGAGGAAGTTCATCATGGGGGTTGAATCCACCTTCCTGATTCTCAATAAAATATTCAGGTCTCTCCATCTTACCAATATCGTGGAAGTACCCACCAACCCTTGCCAGCATATCATTTGCACCTATTGCCTCTGCTGCTGCTTCTCCAAGGTTTCCAACCATAATACTGTGGTGATACGTCCCAGGTGCCTTTATTGACAGGTCTCTTAAAAGAGGATGGTTGAGGTTAGATAATTCAAGGTAGGTGAAGTTTGTGGATATGTGAAAAATCCTCTCAAACAGCACCAGCAGACCAACAAGGACAACAATGGAGATTCCTCCATTTGCAAGGGCGCTTGCAATGTGATAGAAAAGTTTCAATGTTTTTGTCCCTGTGAGGAGTTCATTACCAAGGGTGAAGAACATTGTTAGTATGCTTATAAATATGCCCATCTTTATCAGGTCGTTCATGCTCCTCAACTTCCTTGAGAGCACAGCACCGTATATTCCACTT
>QNDZ01000004.1 GCA_003646055.1 bacterium | reverse complement strand
CTGTAACAGCAATCCTTCCTTTGTATCCAGTGAAACCACACAACTGGCATCCCTTGCCCCTCTTGTACAGTGTTCCTCCCTTTACCATCTCAGGCTCTATACCTGCCTCCCTCAGGAGTTTCTCCTCTGGCTCATAGGGCTCCTTACACTTTGGGCAAACCTTTCTCATAAGCCTCTGTGCCTGAATAAGATTGAGGGATGATGCAACAAGGAAGGGTTCTATGCCCATATCAACGAGCCTGTTCACCGTGCTTGGGGCATCATTTGTATGAATGGTTGATAGAACAAGGTGACCTGTAAGTGCTGCCCGGATGGCTATTGAAGCGGTTTCACTGTCCCTTATCTCACCAACAAGTATTACATTGGGGGATTGCCTCAGGAATGCCCTGAGTGCCATTGAGAAATCAAAACCTATCTCTTCATTCACCTGAACCTGATTGATACCTTTTATGTTGTACTCAACAGGGTCTTCAACAGTGAGAATCTGTATTTCAGGCTTATTCAGTCTTGCAAGTGCAGAATAAAGGGTTGTTGACTTACCACTACCTGTTGGTCCTGTAACAAGCACAAGTCCAAAGGGTTTTTCTATTGCTGCAATGAATTTTTGAAGGTTATCAGGCTCAAATCCCAGTTGTGTCATGTCAAGCATGAGTGATGACTTGTCCAGTATCCTCATAACAACCTTTTCACCATAGATTGTTGGAATAATACTAACCCTCAGGTCAATGGGTTTTCCATCCACCTTTATCCTGATTCTTCCATCCTGAGGCACCCTTCTTTCTGCAACATCCATTGTACCCGTCATTATCTTGATTCTTGAGACAATTGCATTTTTCAAACTGTACGGAGGTTCTGCAACCTGCTGGAGAACACCATCTATTCTGTATCTTACCCTGAGAACCTTCTCAAAGGGTTCAATGTGAATATCACTTGCTTTTCTCCTCACTGCATTGGAGATAAGGTAATTAACAAGTTTTATAACTGGCTGGGCTGATGCAGAGGAGATATCTTCCTCTTCTTCCTCTTCCTCAAGTTCAATCTCTGCATCGTCTTCAAAATCAAAGAATTCTTCCTCTTCAGGTTCTTCAACATCAGAAACACTCCTTATTTCCTTTGTAACCTTGTAGAACTTTTCAAGTAGTGTTTTCATTTTGGAGTGTGCTATAACCACTGGCTCAACCTCAAAACCAGTGGCAAATTTTACAGCATCTATTGCAGTAATATCACCTGGATTCACCATACCAAGTATCAATGTTCTGCCTTTTCTTCGTATCGGGAATACCTCATACCTGTTTGCCATATCAGGTGGTATGAGTTTTATTACATCAGGGTCAACATCCTGGGGCTCAATGCTTATTGAAGGAACACGGAATTGTTTACTGAGAAACTTGAGAAGGGTATCTTCGTCAATATAATCAAGTTTTATCAGGATACTTCCTATTTTTTCAGCAGTTTTTTTCTGTTCCTCAAGGGCCTTTGAAAGCTGGTCCTCAGAAATTAAACCTGCATTTACAAGCAATCTACCCAGTTGCATGATTACCTCAGTGTGGTTTCCTTTGCCACTTCAAAAATGTCTGTTTCTCCACGCAATATTTTTCTTATACCTGCCTCCCTCAATGTTATCATTCCCTCTTCCACAGCAGCAGCCTCAATCTCGTCATCAGTAGCCCTGTCAAGAATCATATTCCTTATTCTCTTTGTAATAGGCAGGACTTCAAAAAGTCCAATTCTTCCAGAATAACCTGTATTCTTACATTTATCACATCCAATTCCATGGAATATCTCTTTCCCTTTGAAAACTTGAGGGTCAAATCCATACTTAACCAGATCATCGTCTGATATCTTCAGGGGTGTTTTACAGGATGTGCATATCTTCCTGACAAGCCTCTGGGATACAACAACTATGATGGTTGATGCAATAAGGAATGGTTCAACGCCCATGTTAATCAACCTTGTTATTGTGGCAGCAGCAGAGTTTGTGTGAACCGTGGATAAAACAAGATGGCCAGTGAGTGCTGCCCTTATTGCAATCTCAGTGGTTGTTTTATCCCTTATCTCTCCAACCATTATGACATCAGGGTCCTGCCTGAGATAAGCCCTCAGGGCTGAGGCGAAGGTCAGGCCTATGGATTCATTCACCTGAAGTTGATTTATCCCCATCAAACTGTACTCAACAGGGTCTTCAGCAGTCGTGATATTTATTCCAGGGTCATTTATCTCGTTCAGTGCTGCATAAAGTGTTGTGGTTTTACCACTACCTGTTGGGCCTGTTACGAGTATTATACCAAATGGGTTTTTCAATGCCTTTAAGAAGTGGTTCAGGGATTCCTCCTCAAATCCCAGGTCTCTCAAATCAAAAGAGGCCTGTGACCTGTCAAGGATTCTCAATGCAACCTTCTCACCATACAGGGTTGGAACGGTGGAGATACGGAAGTCCACCCTTCTTCCATCTATTCTTGCCTCAAACCTTCCATCCTGTGGAAGCCTCTTTTCCTGAATCTTCAACTTTGCCATCACTTTTAACCTTGATACAACCGCCCTGAATAGTTTCAATGGTGGAGGTTTATGCTCATGGAGTAACCCATCTATTCTGAATCTAACCCTCACTTCCTTTTCATAGGGCTCAATATGAACGTCACTTGCTCTTTCCTTGACTGCATTCCTCAATAGATAGTTAACATATTTCACAACAGGTCCAGAGTCCACCTGAGCAACAAGGTCGCTGAACCTTTCCTCTTCCTCTTCCTCCACAACCTCAATGACATCTTCAAGCCCCATTTCCTCCATCACCTCGTCCTCAAGTGCCTTTGTCTTGTAATGTTCCTCAAGTATCTTTTTTATTGACTTTTCACATGCCACAACCGGTTTAATATCAAGGCCTGTTCTGAATCTGATTGCATCAATGGCAAATACATCCTTGGGGTTTATCATAGCAACAGTTAGATACTTTCCTTCCCTTTTTAGGGGAATTACATTGAATTTCTGTGCAAATTCAGGGGGTATCATGTTCAGCACTTCTTTATCAAGTGGGAATTCTGAGAGGGCAACACCGGGAACTTCATACTGTTTTGACAGATAATTCACCAGCGTTTTCTCATTAACATACCCCAGTTCAATAAAATGTGTCCCAATTCTTCCACCAAGTTCTCTCTGGCGTTTCAGGGCAGTTTGAAGCTGGGTCTCATTTATCACTCCATCCTTCAGGAGCATTCTGCCTATCCTCATATCTTATTTATACAGAAATATTCTGAAATTGTCAACAGGTTTGTTAAGATTTTTTAAAAATATTTCTGTTAGTAAAAAATTTTTTTAAAAAATTTCAATGTGGTTCCATTATATGAACATGCCCTTTTGAATATGAGTGGATTTTGGACTGGTTATTGACAAAGAAGAAGTTAAAATTATAATTCCCATAAAAAAGGAGGAAAGATGAAAATAAGGAATATAGCCCTTGCTGGTCATGGGAGTTCAGGTAAAACATCCCTTGGCGATGCACTCTTATTCAGGGCTGGTGTGACAAACAGGCTCGGTAAGGTGGATGATGGTACTTCATTCCTTGATTTTGATGAAGACGAGGTTAACAAGAGGGCATCAATAAATGTTAAGGTTGCCACATTTGACAGGGGAGAGGTGAGGATAAATCTCATTGATACACCTGGATACCTTGATTTTGCTGGGGATATGTATTCTGGGCTTTCTGTTGCCGACAGTATTGTGGTTGTGGTTGATGCCTCCTCTGGTATGGAGTTTGTTACAGAAAAGGTTGTGGAATATGCAGGGGAGAGGTCACTTCCAAGGGCATTCTTTATTTCAAAGATAAACAAGGAAAATGTTGATTTTGAAAAAGTTTACAATGAGTTGAAGTCAGATATAGGGGATGGTCTTCTTCCCATTACCATTCCATTTGGGAAAGGCCCCAATGTTAAAGGGGTTATTGACATACTCCAGATGAAGGCTTTCACACCAGATGGTGAAACAGATGTTCCTGATGATATGAAGCAAAAGGTTCAGGAGTTCAGGGAAAAACTTGTTGAGGCCATTGCAGAATCAGACGAGACGCTGATGGAGAAGTTTATAAATGAGGAGGAGATAACAGGGGAAGAGGTACAGAACGCCTTGAGTAAAGGATTCAAGGAGGGTAATGTCTTCCCTGTTTTTGCAGGTGATTCACTATCACTCATAGGTATTGACCCAATGCTTTACTACTTTGAGACACTGTTCCCCTCTCCATCAGAGGTTAAACTCCCTGATGACCTGAAATCAGTTGATGGACCTGTTGTTGCATATGTGTTCAAGACTGTGTTTGAGCCTCATGTGGGTGTTATGAACCTTGTAAGGGTGTTCAGGGGAACATTGAAGTCAGGAGAGACCCTCTTGAACACAACCACAGGTAAAGAGGAAAAAATAAATCAGGTGTTTTTACTCAAGGGAAAAGACAGGACTGATACAAAGGAACTTGAACCAGGGTCAATAGGTGCACTTGTCAAACTTAAAGAGACCAAGACAACCCATACCCTTGCATCTCCTTCTGACCCTGTTAAACTGGAAGACCTTGTTAAATTCCCTGAACCCCTCATCTCTGTTGCTATTGTTCCCAAGTCAAAGGGTGATGAGGATAAGGTCTCAAACGGATTAGCAAGACTGCACGATGAGGACCCAACGTTCCACCATACCTTTGATGTTGAAACAAAACAGACTTTAATCTCAGGTCTTGGTGAACAACACCTTGATGTGATAATAAACAGATTGAAGAGGAAGTTCGGTGTTGAAGTGGATACAGAGAAACCAAGGATACATTACAGGGAGACAATAAAGGCAAAGGCAGAGGCACAGGGTAAGTACAAAAAGCAGACGGGTGGAAGAGGGCAGTATGGTGATGTGTATCTGAGGATTGAACCCCTTGAGAGGGGAAAGGGATTTGAGTTTGTGGATGAGATTGTTGGTGGCGTGATACCATCAAAGTATATCCCCTCTGTTGAAAAGGGTGTTAAGGAGGCAATGGAGCAGGGATTCCTTGCTGGATACCCTGTGATTGACCTGAAGGCAACAGTTTATTACGGTTCATTCCATCCTGTTGATTCCTCTGATATTGCCTTTAAGATTGCTGCATCAATGGCATTCAAGAATGCAATGGAAAAGGCAAAGCCTGTTCTCCTTGAACCCATACTTGAGGTTGAGGTTTTTGTCCCTGAGGAGTACATGGGTGATGTTATTGGTGACCTTAATTCAAGGAGAGGAAAGATTTTAGGGATGGACAGGGTGGGTAAGTATCAGAGGGTCAGGGCTTATGTCCCTGAGGCTGAGATGTATAAATATTCAAACACGCTGAGATCCATAACCCAGGGTAAGGGTACATTTACCCAGAAGTTTGCATTTTATGAAGAGGTTCCGCATGATATAGCGGAGAAGATAATTGCCGAGAGGAAGAAAGAGATGGAAGAGAATAAATGATTTTTCTCCTTCTTTCTGTTCTCTCTGGTGATTATCAGAATCTTTTTATGGATGCAGAGAATCTTGGGATGGGGGGTATAAGAACTTCCCATCCCCTTTCTGTTTTTGATAATCCTGTATCTTCTTCCCTTAACCCCACTTCAATAACCATTCATGGTGCCCTCAACTTCCTCGGACTTTCCAGAAGCATTGCAATAAATGGCGGGATGAAAAGGGGAAGCAGGTCCCTGGGTTTTGCCTTACTTTATAATCAGGTTCCCGACATAGAGGATACAAGGAATGCACTGATAGATGAGAATGGCAATGGTGTCCTGGACCCTGGTGAGGATTTAGATTCTACGAAGATTGTCTATTTTACCTCACACCAATCTTTACTTATTATTGGTTTTTCAAGAAAAGCAGGGAGACTGTATACTGGATTTAATGTTAAATTCCTTTATCAGGTTCTGGGAGAATACAGGGGTGTTGGGGCTGGCTTTGACTTTGGTTTATTCTATAAATTAAAAAATATAGAATTTGGTTTGACCATAAGGGATGCATCATATACCTCCATCTTCTGGGAGAATCTTATAGAGAAGATACCCCCGCGGTTTGATTTTGGTGGCACTTACTTCTTTGATACCAGGGCTGGAAGATTCAGAATTTCTGTTGAGTCCATTATTGATGAGATGGGAGTTTCCCCCCATCTTGGTATTGGATGGGATTTTCTTGGCTGGGGTTTTGCCTCAATAGGTCTGAATGATGGTGCACTTTCCTCTGGTATTGGTCTGAAAATCAGTCAGATCAGAACCAGTTTTTCTCTTTCTCTACATGAAGAATTACCCTTAACAGTGAGGTTCACACTATCAAAAGGATTTTATAAGTAGGAGTATCTCCTTCAACTTGTTGTCTGTTTTTCTGAGCCTTGACGACAACTCCTGTAAAAGCCCCCTCAAAATTTTGTTCTCAATCTCAACATTCTGATTGAGGAACTGAAGAAACTTCTTCTTTGGGATAAAGAGACATCTTGTTTTTTCGTCTGCTATGGCAGAAGCAGACCTGGGTTTGTCCTCTATCACAGCCATCTCACCAAAGTGGCTTCCATTGCGGAGTAGAGCAAGGAGTTCCTCCCCTATACCTGGAAGGAGAATGCTAATTCTTACCTTCCCCTTCTGGATAATGTAGATTCCATCACCAGGGTCTCCTTCGGAGAATATCCGCTCCTCTGGTTCAAAGGTCTTTTCCTCAATGAATGATGATAAAAGGGTGAGTTCATCATCTGTAAGATTCTCAAAGAGAGGAATCTTCTTCAAAACATCAATCATTCTCTCCCTCCTTTTTCCTTATGATTGAAAGGAATCCATCCCTGTACTCGTACAAAAGGGTGTATGTGAAAACATCGTGGTTGCTCTTTGAAAACCCTGTTTCAGAGGCAAGTGTTCCCTTTGATAGGTCTAAATAAAATCGGTCTTTGAAAAAATCCTTTAATCTGTCTGGCATCCTGCATTCCTCATCACTGTACTGGTATTTTATTTCAGCCAGTTTATTTCCATCAGCATCCTTTATAATTTGCAGGGTTAATCTTCTCTTATCATCGTACTCCAGTTCCTTAACATATGAGAGAATGTCATTCTCAAACCCTTCCTCTTTTATAACGTCCCCTTCTTTATTGTAATGGAATATAACCACACTTCCACCTGGAACACCTATGTGGCTTATCTCCTCCTTCCTTGTCAGGTTCTCACCTTCATAATAATAAACTATTGATTTGAGAAGCAGGTCTGGATAGAAAAACTCCTTTTCCTCCATTAAACGCCCATCCTTTGAATGTAGATATTCTTTCTTGATGGATGGATAAAGACCAGAGATGCCTCTGAGGGAGACGAGTGTCTCCTTCAATAAATCACCCTCATATTTGAATTCAGTCACCCTTTCCTCTTCCCTGTCAAGGTCATAGAGTGTGCTTTTTATAATATGCCCCCTGTCGTCAAGTTCATATATCATCTCAAGTTCTGCATCATACGGAACAAAACTGTGGATGTCTGATACAACATATCCATCCTCATTAAATCTTCTTGTCCACTTTTCCACCAGTTTACCAGAATGGAATGTTTCCATTGTGAGTTCTTTCTCATCGTCACTGAGTATCAGTCTATGCACCACCCTCTCATCTGGAAGGTGATTTTTTTTATAGATGAATACCTCTGTATCTGATTCAATTGTCATTGTGGAAAGGATGGTGAATCCCTTGTTGTATGTTACTCTCCCATGTTCGTCAAAACCTTTAACCTTCAGGAGTTCTTCATTTTCTGTGAAGTATAACAGGTATGCCCTGGTTGCCTCCCTCAAGAATGGGTCATCGGGTTTCAGTGAATCATGAACATCTTCAACAAAAGCGGTTTTTATCTTTTTCATTTTTCCTCCAGAGGAATTTTAAAACTCCCTTTCAGGCATATGAGAAAAACAGGGAAAATCTTATTTTCTCCTGATATATGCCCGTGATTTTTTGAGTATAGAACACCTGCCTGGGTGAATAACAAGTAATTGTTGAATTTCTTTAATAGTGACAACCTGATAGATGCATTTCTTTCTACCACACCAGAAAGAAAGTTGTTCTCAGGGAAGGAATTCCCGCTACCCGGAGGCTGTGTGTAGTCAACAGGCCATGATGTGAATGGGCTGGTTTCCCCTTTGTTCCTGTATTCAAAATCAAAGGAGAGTACGCCCCTTCCAATTTTAAGAATAAGGTTTTCAAAATCAGAAGCAGGTTCCATCCCAAGGGGATAATTTCCATATGTATATCTCTGCCATACATAGAAGTGACCATACACCCATCTGGTGAACCTGTTGTATTCCAGAACAAATGTGTAATTGTTTAGTTTATGGACAATTCCCGTATTTATACCCATGTGTGCTGGTTCATTCCACGGGTCATCCTCATACTGGAAGTCGTCTATAAGAAGGTTTGCATAGAGTATTGTTTTTTTAATCTTTAATACAGCATCAAAGTTCCATATTATATTTACGTTGTTCCACAGGTTGAACTGTTTTTCATAGTATATACCAATGGGGTTCAGGATTGTTGGGTCGAACCCACCATTGTAACCAGCAATGCCTATTTCAGTGAAGCCCAATCCCAGGTTTTTACAGGGCCTGAAAGAAAATCTGTGGATGAGGAGATACCTGTTTATATCCACAGTATCAGATGGATTTACATCAGGTGCATAAAGGGTGCCTGAATAAAATCCCAGGTATCCAGTTATCTGTGTGATTGAGAGCCACCCAAATTTCAGTGTGTATGAAAGCATGGGGATTGGTGGTGTATCCAGTGAAAGTATGGGGCTGTTGAATGGAGAGGTTGTGAAGACAACCCTTGTATTACCAATGAGAAGGGAGAATTTTTTTGATTTATAGTTTATACCGCTGTTGATGAAACCACCAGAAACCTTTTGCTTCCATTTTTTATCTGGATAAATTCTTCCGTTGCCTGTGGATACAACTGGGGTGAAGAAAACCAAAAAGTTGTTTTTTGAGAGAATTCCTGTAAATCCAGCAGTGGTATGGGTGAGTGTGTCAGATATATACTGAACAAAAGGTTGAATTGAATTTGTAGCATAGCTATTAACCCTTACTCCATAGTTTATGGAAAGTGAATCCTGTTCAATCCATTGTTTGAATTCAACAAGTGGCTCATCGTAGAGAAATGGATAGAAGTTGGATAGAATGAAAACAATTAGACCCATAATGGTACAATCCTCTGTGATGATACCTTCACTATCCCTTTGTCAGTAATCCTGATTTCTGGTATTACAGGTAACTGAATGAAGGAAAGGGTCATAAATGGGTCATAGGAACATCCAAGTTTTCTAATTGCCATCTGCAACCTGTGGAGTTTTTTATTCACCTCTTCAAGTGTTCTGTCCGACATAAGACCACCTATGGGAAGTGGTAGTTTTGCCAGTGTTTTTTGATTGTCCACAACCACAAGTCCACCACCCATCCTTTTAATCTCATCAAGTGCATGGAGAATGTCCCTGTCATTCTGTCCAGCGATTGATATGTTGTGAGAGTCATGTCCCACACTTGTTCCTATTGCTCCGTGAGTAAGCCCCAATCCCGTAACAAATCCTAATGAGAAGTTTTTCCCTGTATATCTATCAACCACCAATATCTTTGAAATGTCCCTCTCTTTATCAGGAAGGATTTTCCCATTCTTTGTTTTTGGTTTTAATTTCAATTCCTCTGTTATGAGATTGTCCTTTACAAGTTTAATAACCCTTATCCTTTTGCCCCTGTCCACAATCACAAGGTCCTTCAACCTTATTTTTGCTGGATTCATTGGTCCTATCCTTCCATTTGATTCAGGGAATATACCTGAAACATCAACAATCATTTCCCCATTCCTTGCTACAATCTGTGAGTCCTTTATCACCATCTCAATCCTGAATTCTTTCAGGTCGTTCACCACCAGGAAGTCTGCCTTGTATCCAGGGGCAATTGCACCCATGCTCCTCAGGTTGAAATACCTTGCAGTGTTTATTGTTGCCATCCTTATTGCAATCACAGGTGAGATTCCGTATTTAATTGCCTCCCTCACCATGTAATCAATGTGACCTTCCCTTAAAATATCCTCAGGGCTTCTGTCATCTGTACAGAAGGAGATATAGTGGTGATTCATATCATTCACAATGGGGAGAAGCGCATGGAGATTCTTTGCAGCACTCCCTTCCCTTATAAAGACCTGCATTCCTCTTCTTAATTTCTCCTCTGCTTCATCAGGTCTTGTGGACTCGTGGTCTGAACGGATAAAGGCATCAATGTAGGCATTCAGTTTTTTACCCCTCAGGCCTGGTGCATGACCATCAATCTTTTTATACCTGTGCCTGAGAAGTTCAATCTTTGCAATCAGTTCCCTGTCCCTTGAAAGCACACCAGGGAAATTCATTACCTCACCAAGAGCAAGTATTCTGGGATGTTTTTCAAGGAATCCAATCATATCCTCAACACCAAGCCTTGCCCCTGATGTCTCAAGTTCAGTGGCAGGGACTGCAGAGGGGAGTGTTATATATACATTCATGGGAATGCCCTCTGTTATCTTTATCATGTATTCAACCCCATCAAGCCCTATGACATTTGCTATTTCATGCGGGTCTGCAATAATGGTTGTTGTTCCCCGTGGAAGAACAGCCCTTGCAAACTCCCTTGGAGAGAGCATGGAACTCTCTATGTGGAGGTGTGCATCAATAAGGCCCGGGACAATGAATGCACCTTTCAGGTCAATTATCTTTTTCCCCTTTTTGTAATCACCTATGCCTGCAATTCTCTTTCTATAGAGGGCAATATTTCCCTCTTCAATATCCCCTGAAAATACATTAACAATCTTTGCATTCTTCAGGAGAACATCTGCTTCCTTTTCACCGAGTGCAACAGGTATTATATCTCTTATTCTCATAATAAAGAATGATAACCAAAACAGGGAGGAATGCAAGGGGGATGATTGGAACATTTCTGCAAACACTTCTCTTCAGGCTTGACTTGGAGAGGTTTAATGGTTAATATGGAAATATGCTTGCACTTTATATTCTGCTTGCACTTGGACTGCTTGTTCTTTTGAGCAGGGCAGTTTACCTTGTTTTCAGGGATATGGAGGGAAGGAAGAAGCAGAGGTTGAATGGCCTCCTTCTCCTTTTTCTCTCCATTGTTGTCTTTTTGAGTATGGTATCATACCTGATTTCAGGGAGTGTTAACAAGAATCTTTTTGGACCCCTTGGCCATTATTTATCCAAACTTCTCTTCAATGCCTTTGGAATAAGTTCACTTGTTATTCCAGTGCTTGTTTTTCTTGGAGGAGTGGGGCTTCTCAGGAATACATTCAACAGGCTATTTTTCAGGATAGGTGGTTTCATAACAGGTTTATTCTTTGTCCTTTTTATCACACTTGGATATTTCAAACTTCCGCCTGTATGGTCTGGTGAACTTGGTTCTAAGGTGGGTAATTTGATTGTGGAAGGGATCGGTCTCTCTGGTGGTATAATCGTATCTGTATTCCTTCTTGCCATCTTTACCTTCCTGTTCATTGAGACAGGGTTTATCAGGATTAAGAGAAGGGAGAAACCTGTTGTCTCCACTGAAAAACCAGTGAGGAAGAAGGCGGTTAGAAGGGAGAAAAAGAGGGTTGTTAAGAAAGAGAAAAAAGAGGAGAAAAAAAAGAAGGAGGAAGTGAAGGAGGAGAAGGTAATAGAGGTTACTGGGTATAAAGAGAAGTTTCTCTCCCTTCTTTCTGAACCAGTGAAGGAGAGAAGGGAGGAAATGAATGTTCTGAAGGAGAAGGCAACCCTCCTTGAGGAGAAACTCAGGGATATGGGGGTGGAAGGGGAGGTTATCAACATCATTGTTGGTCCGGTAATTACAAGGTTTGAATACAGACCGTCTTCTGGTGTGAAGATTTCCAGAATAGCCTCCCTTTCTGATGACCTTGCAATGGCACTCAGGGCAGAGAAACTAAGAATCCTTGCACCCATTCCTGGTAAGGAGGTTGTTGGTATAGAGATTCCCAACAGGAACAGGGAGATTGTATACCTGAAGGAACTATTACTTGATAAGAGTTTCCAGACCAATCCCTCCATGCTTTATATTCCCATAGGTAAGGACATCACAGGTACTCCTTACTTCTCTGATATCGGGGAAATGCCCCATCTTCTGGTTGCAGGGGTCACGGGTTCTGGTAAGAGTGTATTCCTGAATTCCCTTATCACAAGTATTCTTTACAAGGCAACCCCTTCCGAGGTAAGATTTATTATGATTGACCCAAAGAGGATTGAACTTTCCATTTACAATGGAATTCCTCATTTGCTATTCCCTGCAATAACAGAATCAGAGGACGCAGTGAAAATCTTGAAGAGGGCAGAAGAACTAATGGAGGTGAGGTACAGAGAACTCTCCCGTGTTGGTGTGAGGGATATTAATGCCTACAACAGAAAAGTGAGAGATAAGATGCCGTATATACTGATTGTTGTTGATGAACTTGCTGACCTTCTTCTCCAGAAGGGGAGGGAGGTTGAGAGGGTTTTGATAAGGCTTGCACAGAAGGCAAGGGCAGTGGGTATCCACCTTGTTCTTGCTACCCAGAGGCCATCTGTGGATGTGATTACAGGACTTATAAAGGCCAACTTCCCTTCAAGGATTGCGTTCCAGGTTCCTTCAAGGAACGATGCAAAGACAATAATGGATACCATTGGAGCGGAGAAACTGCTTGGAAAGGGTGATATGTTGTTCATGCCACCAAAGGGAGCAGCACCAATCAGGCTTCATGGTCCTTATATCTCCACCGATGAGACTGAAAAGATTGTGAAACTCATTGGTGGAATGTATCTTGGAGAACTCCTAAAGGAGAGGTTTGAAAATCCTGAAAAGATACTCACGCTGGTGCTTGAAGAGGATATGCTGGGTGCAATATCATCACCCTACCTTCCAGGGTCTGATGACAGGCTTGAGAGTTTTGCAAGGTTTCTGAAAAAAGAGGTGGGAATTGATGAAGAGAGTTTCCTTGATTTTGTCCATGAAATAACATTCTATCCACCGCTTGAGGAGTTTGACCTTACAATACCCGGGGAGACACCTGGTGGGGATGGGTTTGAAGAATATGATGAACTCCTTCCAGAGGCAGCAAGGATTGTTGTGCGAATGAGGAGTGCGTCTGCCTCAATGCTCCAGAGGAAACTACAGATTGGTTATAACAGGGCTGCAAGGATTATTGACCAGTTAGAATCACTTGGTATCGTTGGTCCTTCAAAGGGTTCAAAGCCCAGGGATGTCCTGATTGATAGAGAGGAAGATTTACCCATATGATTTTGCTTGTCTTATCCTCCCTCTTAACAGACTTTGAAAGGGTTATTCATAAAGGGGTTTTTGTTTCAACATTTGTTGAGACCCTTCAGGCAGGGGAGACGAGAATGGCATTCACAGGGAGAATCTATGTATCAACAGAGGGTTTCAGGATAGAGGTTCTGAAGCCTGAAAAACAGGTCCTTGTGGGTAAAGGAAGCAATGTCTGGATTTATCTTGAGAATGAAGAAAAACCCATTGAAACAACGATGCCCTTCGGTCTTGATAAACTCTTCTTTGATAAAGAGATGTTCAGAAGAATAGAGAGGGGTTCTTTACTCACCATAATACCTGTGGATTCAATAGGCCTGGATAGTGCAAGGATTTACTTCAGGGCTGGATTCCCCAGAAAAATGAGGATCTATGCAGGGGAACAGGTTTTCTGGTTTGTCTTCAATTCCCCAACCATTAAGAAGCATATAGATATTTATTGTCCCCCTCAATGGAAAAGCTCAAGGAAAGAATAATAGATTTTGCCATTCAGGAAGGATTCAATCTCTGCAGGATAGCCTCACCAGAGCCCCTTGATGGTGATTATTTCAGGGAATGGTTGAAACATGGATACAACGGTGAAATGGATTACCTTGAAAGAAATATAGAGAAACGTCTAAACCCTGAAGAACTTTTTCCTGGAGTGAAATCCATCCTGATATGTGCTGCTGCGTATCCTGTTCAGAATTATGCATATGAAGGCAGGTTTAAACTCTCCTCATACCTTCTTTATCAGGACTACCACAGGGTGATGAAAAAGGCATTGAAGAGGGTTCTTAACAAAGTCAAAGAGCTTCAGCCTGGTATAAATGGAAGGGTTTTTGTGGATACTGCCCCTGTTATGGAGAAGGCACTTGCAGTGAGGGCGGGGATTGGGTGGTACGGGAAGAATACCCTTGTGGTGAACGAAAAACTGGGTTCATTCTTTTTCCTTGGTGAAATCTTTATGGATGTTGAACTGGAGCCTGATAAAAAAGTGGATAATAGATGTGGCGAATGCTTCCTGTGTGTAGATGCATGCCCAACTGGTGCCATTTTTCAGGATTACAAACTCGATGCCAGAAGGTGTATCTCATACCTCACAATAGAAAGGAAGGGAAGGGTTGCAGAGGAATGGACAGGCAGGACATCAGGCTGGGTTCTTGGATGCGATGCATGCCAGATGGTCTGTCCTTTTAACAGAAACAGGAATATAGAGTATAAACTCTTTAGAACTCCAATTATCACAGAGCCTATGTTGAAGAGCCTATCCGAAAAGATTTTGAGGAAAGAATTTCAAGAAGTCTTGAAGGAGACA
Source organism: bacterium (assembly GCA_003646055.1). Classification (GTDB taxonomy): domain Bacteria; phylum Hydrothermota; class UBA3072; order UBA3072; family B12-G15; genus B12-G15. Next base: position 10,778 of record QNDZ01000004.1, on the reverse strand, counting down.
CCAGCGTCCAGAATTTCAATAGATAAACTCATTGATAATCTTAAACTTATCAGAAGATGTTGACTTTATTTCTATAAATGTTAAAATAAAACCTAACAATATTAAAAGGAGGTGTCTATGCGAGGCAGGGTTTTCTTGTTATTATTGCTTTTTGCAGGTATTGCTGTTGTCGCCCAGGAAAAGGGTAAGGAGCCTGAACAGGTTCTGAAGTTTCCAGGAATTATCGTGGATGTTGGGAATAGGATAGTTCCTCCTTCCGGAAATGTTGCTGTTAAAGGAGTTAAGGCACCACTGAACGAAGGGTTTGAGACTAACTTCCCCCCAACCGGATGGATCGTGAGGAATGTAAATGCAGCATCAAGTGATACAGTATCCCAAAGTTCCTCTTATCCCCATACCGGTTCGTATTGCATAAGGTTTGGTTCATATGATACCTACAATGCAGAAGAATGGTTGATCACACCACCACTTATAGTCACTTCAGCAGGTGCGGATACTATAAGATTCTGGTGGAGAACAGCTACCAGTTATAGTGCTGAATCTATCCAGGTCCTTGTTTCCACCACTGATACTGCCATGTCCAGTTTCACAAATGTGCTTGTGGATACCAGTTTTGCGAACACCTCTTATTCCGAGATGGCACTATCCCTTGATGACTTCGGGGACGACACTATATATGTTGCATTCAGGTATCTGTCTGATTACATGTATTATCTCTATCTTGACGATGTGAGTGGACCTGAGTGTCTTGTTAGTGATATTACAGGACCTTCCATAGAGATTGTTTCTGGTCCGGGTTCCCACTTCCAGACGGGAGCACCTGATACAGTAATCGCAGTAATAACAGACCCTTCAGGTGTGATGGCTGAAACCCTCTACTATGCCACAAACACAGGTTCTGGCTGGTCTCCATTCACAGGTGTTGGGATGGTGCAGGTTTCAGGAGATACCTTTGCAGGGCTTATACCTGCACAAACAAGAGGAACGAAGATTGCATGGTATATTTTGGCAATGGATAATTTGAGTAATGTATCAACCAATCCCGAGACTGGAGCATATGTCTATGGAATTCTTCCGACTGCAGCAGACCTTATTATGTATCAAAATGCATCTTATGGTCCAGCAGATGCCGAATCCCTCATTGTGAGTTTTGAAGCACTCGGGATTGGTTATGATTTTGTCGCATCTTCGGATATTGAGAACATAAGGGATTCACTCTCTCTCTGGACAAATGTTTGGGCACTGTTTTCCATTTACAATTACTCTCCTGATACGACCATGTTCAATGCACTTGGAGAATTCCTTGAGTCCGGAACAGGCACAGACAGGAAGTTCCTTTTTATATCGGGTGATGACATAGCATACAGTTCTGAAGGAAAGCCTTTCCTCCAGAAGTACTTCAGGGTACATTACATTAAAGACGAACTTTCATATTCTACTGACAACGATACCATTGTGGGAATAACCGGCGACCCTATATCGGATAATATGCCCGACCTCCATACATTTTCATACTATCCTGACCTTGTTTACACCTTTGCCAGATATTATGCTGATAGTGCTGATATGTCATATCCATTCATGTATGTTACAACGGGTGATTCAACAGAGACCCCGGGAGGTATAAGGTACAATGGTCTGTATTATGGAGGTGCATACATTGTATATGAGATGAGGGATTTCACTGTTCCAGCGGAGAGGGATACACTTGTGAACAGGATTTACAACTACTTCAACACAGCAGATATGCCGCCTTATGCTGATTGGTGCAATACCCAGTGGCCTCCATCAGTTATTGGTCACCGTGGTGAGAATACTACCTTTATTTATGGACAGGTTTATGAGGCTGGTGTAACAGATGTGGATACACTTGGCAAGGACAGGTTCATTTTCAGGTGGGTTATGGACCGGATGGTAGCCTTCCATACGAGGATACAACATGGAAGTGGTTTGATATGGAATTCAACTCTGCTCATGGTAATACGGGAAATAACTACGAGTACATGGGCAGTATTTCAATACCTGCTGATGCACCATATGGGTACTATGACTTCTGCGTGAGATACTCCTTTGACCATGGCCCATGGATATATGCAGACCTGAGCGGGACAGGTTCAAAGGGATACAACTATAACTACAGCCCTTCAGATGCAGGGGTTCTTTACATTGCACCAAAGGCAGGTGAAATTTCACTGAACGAACTTTACTACGATACACCATTCTCTGGTGATTCTGCTGCATTTGTTGAGATTTATGGTCCTGCTGGTGCACCACTTGATAGCATTCACATCGTTGGTGTGAATGGCAATGGAGGGTCATACTATCAGGACATAGACCTTTCTGGCTGGGTAATACCAGGGGATGGTTTCTTTGTTGTGGGAGATAACTGCGATAATGCAGATACCGTGACCTCTGCAGTGGATTATCAGAATGGTCCTGACAACATAATGCTTCTATTGATTGCAGGTGGTGATACCACCGTGCTTGATGCTGTTGGTTACGGTTATGCTGACACAACTACCTGGGTGTTCACTGGAGAAACCGCACCCACAGTTGACCCGGGACCTGCTGCTTTGATAAGACTGCCCGATGGAGACGATACGGACAACAACCTTGCTGACTTTTATGCAACAAAGGTGGTTACTCCAGGGTTTCCCAACCATCCTGTTATTGATACCACCATATACGGACTCCAGTACTCAACCACAGGTGCATCACCATTTGTTGACAGCGCTGTGGTCGTGACAGGTGTGGTTACAGGTGGGCACGATGTATTCAGTGGGGCATTCTATATACAGAGTGGGAATGGCCCGTGGAATGGAATCTATGTGTATGATAACTATGGACACAGTGTGAACACGGGAGACTCTATCACCATAGCAGGGATTGTATCAGAGTATAATGGCCTTACAGAGCTTACAGCACCATGCCACATTACAAACCATGGGGCTGCATCCAATCCACCATCTCCTTATGAGACAACACCGGGTGATGTTGATACCAATGAAGCACTTGAAGGTGTTCTTGTAAGGTTGAACAGCGTGGTTGTGAGTGATAGTATGAATACATACGGAGAGTGGAAGGTTACGGATGGCGCAGACACCTGCATTGTGGATGACGATGGTAATTATACATTTGTAACCCATGTTGGGTGGCATATAGCATCCCTTACAGGTGTTGTAAAATACTCCTATGGTAATTACAAGATTGAACCGAGGAATGATGCTGATATAGTGGTTGGGAATGATGTGTCCCTTGATTCCATCATTTCTCCGTCAGGTCCTATGAATGCTGGTGATTCAATCACACCAGAGTGTTATGTGGTGAATTTGGGGAAAACCGCAATAGATTCATTCTTTGTGTATCTTGTGGTTGATACAAATGGATATCCTGTTCATACAGACAGTGTTCTTGTTCATGGAAGTGATTTTGTGAATGACACAGCAGATGTGGTATTCTCCAAATGGTATCTTGATAATTACCTGCCCAATATCCCGACATGGACATTCTACACTGCCTGGTCTGTTGATGTTGATGCGAGCAATGATACAATGAGTGTGCAGTATAACTACACGGGTGTAAAGGATATTCCCACCAGTTTCAGCGCTCATCTTGTTCAGAGCATCGGAATTGCAGGTGTGGGAATAAAACTGGGAATTCCAGAGAAGGTCAAAGTGGAACTTGCGGTGATTGATAGGGCAGGAAGGATTGTGAGGAAGGAGAACACCGTTCTTGAGCCAGGTTATCACACATGGAAGATTGATGGGCTTCCTGCAGGTATATACTTCTACAGGCTGAAGGCGGGTAATTATAGTAAGACAGACAGGTTTATAATAATCAGATAACTGGAAAGGGGGGCATTTGCCCCCCTTTTGTTTTTGTGTATAATTTTTCTATGCACTATATATATGTACCAGAATTCAATGGACAAAAAGACTCCATTCCCGAAGAGGAACTGCATCACCTGAGGGTGAAGAGAATAAGTGATGGAGAGGTTTTTGGTATTCTGAATGGGAGAGGGAGAATCACATATGTTTATTTCAGGGAAGGAATGATTTTCCAGAAGGGGGTTGAAAATTTGTCCCAACCGAAAGATGTTTTCATATGTTCACCCCTTCCTCAGGGTAAGCGGGGGAGTTTCCTTGTTGAGAAACTTTCAGAGATAGGAATAAAGGGGTTTGTCCCATTGATAACAGAGAGAAGCAGAAGGAAGGTGAATATATCAAAACTTGAGAAACATGTGATTGCTGGTATGAAGCAGTCTGGAAATCCCTGGAAAATGGCTGTTTATCCTCCCATGAACCTCCAGGATGTTGTCCGAGAATTTTCAGGACATTCTTTATATTTTGGAGATAGGGAAGGAGAGAAACCTGAAATGGGGATAAAGGGGGTCTTTATTGTTGGACCAGAAGGTGGACTTTCTGAAAATGAAAAGGGATTTTTACTTAAAAATGGGGTGAGGCCATTATCCATAGGAAGATATATTCTGAGGGTTGAGACAGCAGCAATAGGCTTTTCACTCCTTTCAATGCTATGATATACATTGGAACAAGTGGATGGCAGTACAAACACTGGATAGGGATTTTTTATCCTGAAGGATTGAGACAGAAGGACTGGTTTGAGTTCTATTCAAGATATTTCAACACGGTTGAGGTGAACTATTCCTTTTACAGGATACCAGCAGAAAAGACCTTTATAAAATGGAGGGAAGAATCACCCGATGGCTTTATCTTTTCAATCAAGGCCTCAAGGTACATCACCTATTCACAGAACCCGAGAAAAATCTCTTATATACTTTATCTTTTTCAGAGAAGGGTATACCTTCTCAAGGAGAAAAGAGGGCCCATACTCATTCAATTCCCAAAGGGTTATAAGAGGGATGATATGGCACTCATCTCACTCATAGGATTTTTAAGGGAGGATTTCAGGTGGGCTGTTGAATTCAGGGACAGGTCATGGTTTTCAGAGGATGTGTATAATATCCTGAAGGAGCGAAATATTGCCATGTGTATCATAGACTCTCCAGACATCAGAACTCCTCTGATTACCACTTCTGACTTTGCCTATTTCCGTATGCACGGAAGGGTGGACTGGTATGCATCCTGTTATTCAGATAAGGAATTGAAAGAACTCTCCGAGAGGCTAAATCCTCTATCCAGAGAAGTGAAGGATGTTTATGTCTATTTCAACAACGATGCCAGTGGTTATGCCGTTATGAACGCTTTAAGGCTTAAGGAGTATCTGTTTTAGTTGCCTCTCACCATTCCCCTGTTCTGATATACTCATCTATTGCCTTTGCAGCCCTTCTACCAAAACCCATTGCCTCAATCACTGTGGCCTCTCCTGTGACTATGTCACCACCAGCAAAAACACCCTTCATTGAGGTTTTACCTGTCTCCATATCCGCATCAATATAACCCCACTTGTTCCTCTTTATTTCAGGGGTCTCTTCAAGCAGGAGTGGATTTGGTCCCTGACCAATGGCGATTATCACTGTATCCACTTCAAAGATGAATTCACTCCCTGGAACAGGGATGGGTCTTCTCCTTCCAGAGGCATCTGGTTCACCAAGTTCCATCTTTATGAGTTCCATTCCCTTAACCCATCCGTTTTCATCACCTATGAACTTTCTGGGATTAACAAGGAAGTTGAAGATTACGCCTTCCTCTTCTGCATTCTCAATCTCCTCTTCCCTTGCGGGCATCTGTTCCCTTGCCCTTCTGTATATGATATGTGCCTCCTTTGCTCCATGCCTCAAGGCACTTCTCACCGCATCCATTGCAACATTCCCACCACCTATCACAGCAACCCTTTCACCAACAGCAATGGGTGTATCATATTCAGGAAAAAGGTATGCCTTCATCAGGTTTGTCCTTGTGAGGAATTCATTTGCAGAGTAAATTCCAAGGAGGTTCTCTCCTGGAATACCCATAAATCTTGGCAGACCTGCACCAAGCCCTAAAAATACAGCGGAGTATCCCTGCTCAAAGAGTTCGTATATGCTTATGCTTTTACCAACAACAACGTCAACCTGAACATCAACACCCATCTTTTTCAGGAATTCAACCTCTCTTTCAACTATCTTCTTGGGAAGCCTGAATTCTGGAATACCATAAACAAGCACACCACCAGGTTTGTGCAGTGCCTCAAAGATGGTGACATCATAACCCATCCTTCTCAGGTCAGCCGCACATGTAAGACCAGCAGGACCAGAACCAACAATTGCGACCTTCTTTCCACGTGATTCTGCTATCTCAGGTACTTCCATCTCTCCATGCTCCGCTTCATAATCAGCAACAAACCTTTCAAGCCTGCCTATTGCAACTGGCTCACCTTTTATCCCGATAACACACTTCTTTTCGCACTGCTCTTCCTGAGGACAGACCCTTCCACATATGGCAGGAAGGACATTGTCTTCCTTTATCTTCTTTGCTGCACCAATGAAATCTCCCTCTTTGATGAGTTTAATAAAGGCAGGGATATCAATGTTCACAGGGCATCCGTCCACACAGAATGGTCTTGGACACTGGAGGCATCTCTGTGCCTCTTTTATTGCAAGTTCCTCAGTGTAACCAAGTGCAACCTCATTGAAGTTCTTTATCCTTTCCTCGGGTTTCTGTTTTGGCATTTCCTGTCTTGGGATTTTTTCCTTTTTCATGCTTCCCCCCTAAATTTCAGATACCTTTCAAGTGCAATCTTTTCCTGTTCCCTGTATGTTGCAAGTCGCTTCAAGAGAAGGTCAAAATTCACAAGATGCCCATCAAACTCAGGACCATCAACACAGGCAAACTTTGTTTCTCCACCAACCTCAACCCTGCATGCACCGCACATCCCTGTTCCATCAACCATGATTGAATTCAGGGAGACAATGGTCTTTATGTTTTTATCCCTTGTAACATCACACACCACCTTCATCATGATGGCAGGACCTATTGCCACAACAAGGTCAATCTTCTTTCCAGAGTCTATAAGTTCCTTCAATTTATCTGATACAAATCCCTTCATACCATATGAGCCATCATCAGTTGTTACATAGAGTTCATCAGAGTACTTCTTCATCTCCTCTTCAAGTATAATCAGGTCCTTGTTCCTGAAACCGATGATTGAAATCACATAGTTTCCCGCCTCCTTGAAGGCCTTTGTTTCAGGGTAAACAATGGCAGTTCCAACACCACCACCTATTGTGACAACCGTTCCAAAGTTCTCAATCTCAGCAGGCTTTCCAAGGGGACCTATTACATCCATTATAGAATCCCCTGCCTCCATGTCCCCGAGTTCATAGGTTGTCTTACCAACCTCCTGAACAATGAGGGTTATTGTTCCTTTCTCCCTGTCAGTTTCAGCAATTGTGACAGGTATCCTTTCTCCCTTTTCATGGAGTCTCAAAACAACAAACTGGCCTGGTTTGTGTTTTTTTGCGATAAGGGGTGCCTCAACTATAAATTTGTTCACATGCGGTCCAAGGACCTCTTTTTCCAGTATTTTGAACATCAGGCCTCCTTTTTTAGTGCCTCTTCCCTGAGTTTGTTCACATACTCCTTTTTCTGGAAACAATACTCAAACTTTGTATGGACATCGTATCTGCCTTCCATAAGGGCAACAACATCCTCAACAAAAACAATTTCTTCATCAGTGGGTATTACAAATACCTTCACTGGAGAGTCTTCTTTTGATACAATGAACTCTTTATTCCTGTTCTTTGCTTTGAGATTTTTTTCTCTATCAAGATAGACACCGAGGTTTTCCATACCTTTCAGCACCTCTTCCCTTAATTCAGGCCACATCTCTCCAACACCTGCAGTGAAAACAATGGCATCCACATGGCCAAGCACTGCCATATAGGCACCTATGTACTTTTTTATTCTGTAAGCCTCAATCTTCATTGCAAGTAAAGCCCTCTTATCACCCCTTGCAATGGCATTCTCTATGTCACGCCTATCTGTGTATTTTTCAGTAATTCCAAGAACACCGCTCTTTTTGTTGAGTATGGTGATTACCTCCTGTGCAGTGAGGTTCTCCCTTTCAGATATGAATCCCACGATTGCAGGGTCAATGTCACCCGAACGTGTTCCCATAACAACCCCTTCAAGGGGTGTGAACCCCATTGAGGTGTCAACTGAAATGCCCTTCCTGATGGCTGCAATGCTTGCTCCATTCCCTATGTGGCAGGTTATAAGATTTACCTCATCAGGCCTTTTATTGAGAAGCACAGCAGCACGGCGTGATACATAGAGGTGGCTTGTTCCATGAAACCCATATCTCCTCACACCGTATTCCCTGTACCATCTGTATGGGACAGCGTAGATGTAGGCATGCTCTGGCATTGTTTGATGGAAGGCTGTGTCCATCACTGCTATGTGGGGGATGTCAGGAAGTATTTCCATTGCTGCCTCAATCCCCATAACATTGGGAGGATTGTGGAGTGGAGCAAGGTCGTAGAGTTCCTTGAATTTATCAAGCACCTTCTGGTCAATGATTACGGATTTTGTAAAGGCCTCACCACCATGAACAACCCTGTGTCCCACAGCGGATATTTCCTTTATGTCCTTCAAAACACCATACTTCTCATGGGTGAGCATCTCAAGTATAAGGTTTATGGCCTCTTTGTGGGTAGGGCATTCCCTTTCAATCTTCACCTTCTCCTTTTTGTAAACCTCGTGCTTGATGAATGAACCTCCTATTGTAACCCTCTCAACAATACCCCTTGCAATGGGGAGCCTCTCATCCCAATCATACAGCATATATTTTACAGATGAACTTCCACAGTTAAGGGTTAGTATTATCTTTCCCATGCCTCCTCCCCGAAAAAGAAATATATCTCCTGTTTTGCATGTTCTGGAGTGTCTGAACCATGAACCGTGTTCCGTGTTACATCAAGTCCATACATTCTTCTGATAGTACCAGGTTCAGCCTCTTTGGGGTCAGTTTTTCCCATAATTTCCCTCAGTTTGTTCACTGCATTTTCTCCCTTCAGCCTTACAACAACAACAGGTCCAGAGATCATAAAGTTGATAAGCCTCTCAAAGAAGAATTTACCCTTATGGACACTGTAAAACTCCTCTGCCTTTTCCCGTGAGAGTTTTAACATTTTTATGTTTAAGATTTGAAGACCATTTGACTCAACAATCCTTAAAACCTCTCCAATGAGGTTTCTCTGAACTCCATCGGGTTTAATAATTAAAAGTGTCTCTTCCATGATTTTGAGGATACTATGAATGATGATTTTGTCAAGTTAGATTGTGAAAAAAATATCATAGAATGAAAAAACCACCCACATCCGGGAACGAATGTGGGAATTTTGACATTTTTTGGCAATAAAAAGGGTTGACAAGATACATATTTGACATTTATATTACTAAACCGATTGGAAAAGTAAGAAAGGGGGTGTTTATGAGGATATCAACAAGGGCAAGGTATGGGTTGCGGTTTCTCATAGAACTTGCAAGGCATCCAGGTGAGGTTGTGTCGTTGAAATACATTGCAGAGAATCAGAGGATACCAAGAAGGTATCTTGAACAGATTGCCTCCCGTCTCCATTCAGAGAAGTTTGTCAGGAGTTACAGGGGTCCTGATGGTGGATATACACTCGCTCTACCACCTGAGGAGATAAATCTCCTTGATATACTTGAGGCACTTGGAGATTCACCAGTTATCCTTGACTGTATTGATGCAAAGGGCATATGTGATTTTTCATCAATGTGTGCTGCAAGGAAGGTCTGGAAGGAGATGAGGGATTGCATTGCAAACCACCTGAGGTCAATAACCCTTGCAGATATTGTGAATCAAGGGAAAGATGAAGATAATTGACCCTGTCTGCGGTATGGAGGTGGATACAGCTGGGTGCTGAGAGGATAAGGGAGGAGCCTGTAGAGGCAGATTCCAGAAGTGCAATGACCTTAAATTTTTTCAAAAAATCTAACTTGACTTTTTTGCAAAACTGAGTAATCATATACAGACAGAGAGGGGCAGTAGCTCAGCTGGGAGAGCGGTGCGTTCGCAACGCACAGGTCGGCGGTTCAAGTCCGCTCTGCTCCAGTGAAAGGAGAAAAGAAGCCTTGACAAAGGCCTCTTTTATATATATTTTTGTGCGTGTAGCTGGCGTAACTCAGGGGTAGAGTAGCTGATTTGTAATCAGCTTGTCGGGGGTTCGAATCCCTCCGCCAGCTTTAAGAAAGGAAAATAAAGATAGACCTGAGAACCGGGGAGGTTCCCGAGCGGTCAAAGGGGGCAGACTGTAAATCTGCTGGCGAGGCCTTCGGAGGTTCGAATCCTCCCCTCCCCAGTGCGGGAGTAGCTCAGATGGAAGAGCATCGGCCTTCCAAGCCGATGGTCGCGGGTTCGAATCCCGTCTCCCGCTCTTTATGAGAATAAAAGTCTGCCCATGTAGCTCAGGGGTAGAGCACTTCCTTGGTAAGGAAGAGGTCACCGGTTCAAATCCGGTCATGGGCTTAAATTAGAAAAAAAAGGAGGTATAGATGGCAAAGGCAAAGTTTGAGCGGAAGAAGCCCCATGTTAATGTGGGGACAATAGGGCATGTTGACCATGGTAAGTCAACGCTTACAGCGGCAATAACTAAGGTATTGTCCACGAAGGGGTGGGCTGAGTATGTGCCCTTTGACCAGATAGACAAGGCACCGGAGGAGAAGGCGAGGGGGATAACGATACAGCTTGCGCACATAGAGTATGAGACGGAGAAGCGTCATTATGCGCACATAGACTGTCCAGGGCATGCTGATTATGTAAAGAACATGATAACTGGGGCTGCGCAGATGGATGGT
>QNDZ01000003.1 GCA_003646055.1 bacterium | reverse complement strand
TGTTTCAGCCTGGTCCTTGATTGTCCCCTCTATCTTATACCCCATACCTGCAGGGAGTTTGTATTCCTCAAATACATCCTTAACCTTCTTAACCACCTTCTGTGGAGAGGCACCCTTCAATTTGAGATTTATATAGACAACCCTTTCCCCTCCACTTCTCTGTATAGAGAATGCACCGTATCTGTACTCCACCTTCCCCAGCGTTCCGATGGGTATCTTTCTTCCATCCCTTGTCTGAACAAGCAGGGACTGGAGCAGTCCAGGGTCCTTCCTTGAGGAATCATCAAGTGATACAAATATCTCAAACTCCTCTCCTTCCCTTCTCAATTTACCTGCTTCAACCCCATATATTCCAGACCTCAATGTTGAAGATATATCGGCAATGGTAAGCCCCAGGTTGCTTAACTTTTCCCTGTCAGGGACGAACCATATTTCAGGGTTGCCCCTCTTTAATGAAATGTCGGTATTAAGAACCCCCTTAATTTCTTCAAATCTATCACTATAAAAATGAGCTAGGCTGTCAAGTTTTGATATGTTATGACCAAATATCGAAACCTTGATTGGTGCCTCCATTCCCATGGGTCCAGTAAAACCACTTACATCAAAATTCACCCTCTTGATACCTGGAAGTTTTTTTACCGTATCAATGAGGGCATTTACCACTTCCTCTGTTGTCCTCTTTCTCTTTGATTTTGGCTTAAGAAAGATGGAAAAACTTCCATACGCAGAGGACTCCATCCTCCCCAAAATTGCTCCAAAACCTGATGAAGATTTTCCCGCACGTGCTGTATAAAGTTCCACCTCAGGGAATGATTTTATGATGCCCTCAATTCTTCCAACCATCTGGTTTGTTACATCAAGGGGGGTTCCAAGGGGCAGTTCTATCTCTCCCCTTATGTAGCCTGTATCACCTGCAGGCATAAACTCGGTATCAATAAACCTGAAGAGGAGAATACCAACAACAAAGAGAAGCAGGAACAGAGTGAGCACCAGTTTCTTTCGTCTCAAAGAAAACTTAAGAAGACGCTTATAACCATTCTCCAGATTTCTGAACCATTTTTCAATCTTACTCTCTTTATCTGTCATCTTCAAAAATTTTGAAGAGAGCATTGGTGTGAGTGTCATGGATGTGAACAGGGATGTGGCAAGTATAAGTGGAACAGTTACTGCAAGTTGTCTGAACAACACACCAACAAGTCCCTTAACAAGGAAAAGGGGAAGGAATATAACAATGGTTGTTATTGTGGAAGCAATTATTGCCTGGATAACCTCCTGCGTACCAAAGATAGATGCCTCACGCCTTGACTCCCCCCTCTCCCTGTGGTGGAATATGTTTTCAAGCACAACAATGGCATTATCCACCACCATTCCTATTGTGATTGCGATGGCTGAAAGGGAGATTATGTTCAAACTCCCACCTGAGTAAAAAAGGAATATAAAGGCAACAACAAGGGAAACAGGAATAACTGTTGCCACAATAACACTTGCCCTAAAATTATTCAACATGAGAAAAGTAACAAGTATAACAAGGAGAATTGCAAAACCTATGGTTCTGGAGAGGTTACTTATTGAGGAGACAATAAACTTGGAGTTATCAATGAAAACCTTCACTTCAATTTCTTTAAGTTCAGAATTTAACCTTTTTATCTCCTCTTTTACTTTCCTTGCTACGGCAACTGTATTCGCTCCTGAACGCTTTGTTACGGCAAAAACCGCAGATGGATAACCATTCAGCCTCTGGTAATTGATTCTTTCCTCAGGCTCAAACCCCACCTCTGCAATATCCTTCAGGTAGATAAGATCCCTTCCCTTGAATCCAACTATGGTATTCTCAATATCCTGGAGGCTCTTAAATTCTGCTGGAACCCTTACAGGTATCTCCTTTCTCAATGCACTCACACTTCCAAGAGGCACATCCATATTATTTGCCATGAGTGCACCTACTACCTGCTGGAGGGATATCCCAAGATTTTCCATCTTCACCCTGTCCACCTTCACCCTCACCTGTATATCCCTTATTCCACCCCAGGCATCAACTCCACCAACACCATCTATCCTTGAAAGCCTTGGGGATATCTTGTCATCAATCATCTTTTTCAGGTTAACACCTGGATTGAGTTTTCTTACAGAGGCAATTACAAGGGGCATCATTGATGCAGAGAATTTAAGTATTCTTGGCTTTTCTGCATCACGGGGAAGAGCAAAAGCAGCAAGGTCTATCGCGTCCCTCACATCATTCACAGCCTCTGTAAGGTCTGTTCCATACTCAAAGGTCAGGGTAACAACCGAAACATTTTCCATTGATGTTGAATTTATCTCCTTCAGATTCTGAATGTTACCGAGAACATCCTCAAGGGGCTTTGTTATAAGTTTTTCTACATTTTCTGAGCTTGCACCTGGATAGAGGGTGAGCACTGAGATCTGTGGCAGTTCAATATCTGGATAAATATCCACCGGCAGGTTTTTGAAAGAAACTCCACCAATGATGAGGAGTATAACAAAAACAACCGCAGTGAATATTGGCCTTGAAACCGCACCCTTAATCATTTATCCCCCTTATCTCTACCCTTGAACCATCCCTGACAATCTCCTGACCCACAACAATTACAGTGTCACCCTCAGTGATACCTTCAAGAATCTGAATAAATGAGTTGTTCATCGCACCGGGTTTTACAGATGTCTGGAAAGCCTTACCATTCTTAACAAGAAATACGAACTTTTCCTCAACACCCAGCACTGCATTCACAGGCAGTGCAACAACATTCTTTACATTCAGGTTCCTCACATACACCCTTACAAAATCACCAGGTAAAACCTTCCTGTTTTTGTTTTCAAACTCTGTTATAACCCTTCTCGTCCCTGTTTTAGGGTCAATAAAATAACTTATGAATGTTATTCTGCCGTTTATCTTCTCTTCATCCGATGTAACAAGATAGACAGGGTCATTCTTTTTCAATCTTAACCCTGATGGTATCTGGAAACTCACCTTTACCCTGTTTATTCTGGCAACCGTTGCAACAGGTGTATTCTGCATAACAGGGAAACCCTTATCCAGTGAATTTATACTCACTATACCTGTTATTGGGGCTTTCACTGGAACAGGCTTTATTTCAACCCCTGGAACCTCCCTTTCAAGGTAGGCAACCACATCACCCTTTTTCACATAACTCCCCTCTTTAACAACATACCTCAGAAATCTTCCGGGTAGGTCAGGGAAAACAGGTGTCTGGTCTATACCCTGAACCACACCAGAGAACCATACCCAGTTCTCTATATCCATCCTTTTTGCAATTTCAACCTCAACAGGGATGGAACCCTGTTCCCTCTGTACCACACCTCCCCTTCTCTTCATCCTTAAACCAACAAGTAAAACAAGCACTATAACAATAACAATGCTCCAGATTACCTTCTTCATTTTTACCTCCTTATCGCATTTCTGATTTTTTCAAGGTTTATCCTGTATGTGAACAGTGCAGAGTAATAACTGAACTGTGCACCCATATAACCAAGTTCTATATCCCTGTAATCTGTATGGGTGATGTAACCCATCCTGTACTGTTCCTTTGCCATTTCAAGCGCCCTTTTTGAGAGTTTCAGGTTCTCTTCCTGAACCTTCAATTCTTCCTTTGCCTCTTCAAGCCTGTCATAGAGATTCCTAATCTCTATCTCAAGATTCTTTTTGACCATATTCCTTGTAATCAGAAGTTTCTCAAGGTTCCTTTTTGCCTCCTTTAACTTATGATAATTTGAAAATCCCTGGAAAATGGGAAGCGATAGGGAAACCCCCATCTTCACATCCCATCCCCATTCATTATCAAAATTGAGTGGTTTGTTGTATCCTATGTTACTCCAGAAGGCAACATCAGGGAAGAATGAAGCCAAATTCATCTTTATGTTGAGTTTTGCACTTTCAATTGCCCTGTCTATAGATTTCAATTCCTCCCTTGTATTAAAAGCAATTTGAACAAGGGAATCGACTGGAAACTCAATCCCCATTGAATCGCCTTCTTCTTCAAGTGGATAGATGGTATCAACGGGAAAACCCAGCAGGTTATTCAGCGCCCTGTAAAGGTTCTTTATGTTGTTATCTGCCTGTAAAATGTTTGACTTTGCCTGATAAACATCCTTCTCTGCCCTAATAACATCAAGGTCTGTTGCACTTCCCTCCTTAAACTGTGCCTCTGTCACATTGTAGTGTTCCTGGGCATTCTTCAATGCCTCTTGGGATAACTCCTTTGCCTTCTGGGACATGAGAAGACCAAAGTAAACCTGAACAAGATTGTCAATCATCTCCCTTTCAGTCTGTTTCCTCTGGAGTTCAGCAGTCTCCACCCCTATCTCACCAAGTTTATTCATGATGAGCCTTTTCCCTGAAGTAAACAGGGGAAGTGAAATGGAGAGTGCATTCAGATAATTATCAGGCCACCCCATTGACATCTCCATTGTTCCCTGTGGGGTCTGCATCTCCATCACGGGAACATTCGTTAGTCTTGTGTAGGAAGACTGGAGGGTGACGGAAGGGTAAAAGGATGCCTTCATCTGGTGATACTTCTCCAGTGCTATCTTAACATCTATTGATGCACTCTGTAATATGGGAGACCTGTCCAGAAGAATATCCTTTGCCTCTTCAAATGTAAGGGTGGGTACAAAAAGAACAAGGTATAAACCTATCATATCTCCTCCTTTTTTAATCCAGTTTTTATGAATCGCTTAACTGCATCCCTAAAACCTTTTTCCCCAAGAATTGAAGACCTGATAGTGAGGGTTAAAATTATTTCACCTATGTACTCGGGCTTCATTCTGATCCCTGGTACAAACCCCTTCACCTTTTTCCCTATATACGTGTTAAATTTCTTTACCCTTTCGGGTGTCCTCTTCATTATTTTCTTTCTAACCTCAACAGGAAGTTCCATAAATCTCTCCCTTGTTCCCTTATAAATTCCAATCTCATCAACAAATTTGTTTGCAAACACAAAGAGATTATCAATCAATTCATCAAGGGAACGAGAAGCATCCACAACACCCCTTGCCTCTTCAACAATCCTCTGTACCCTTGACTGTATAACAGACGCAAAGAGTTCATCCTTATTCTTGAAGTAGAGATACAAAGTACCCTTGGCAACACCCGCCTTCTCAGCGACCATATCCATTGTAACCTTAAAAAAACCCTCCTTTAAAAAAAGGGACGCTGCCGCCTCAAGAATACTCTCTCTTTTATCCTTACTGACTGACTGGTCAGTCATCATAAGGAGAATATAAGAAGTTTTTTTAAGTTGTCAACCCCTCTGAGGACGGAGGTTGACAATTTGACAGTTTGGTTATCTCTTTAAAGTTCAATGAGATAAATAATGAAATTTTTATACACTTATAAGTCTCTCTTTGTTCCTTGACAATATGATCATCTGTCCCCGGAGAGGATGTAACATATACCTGAATTGAGCTATTCTTTTATCCACTCATTTTATAATTGTGACCCTAATGGATTGTTGATTTTCTTTTCCCTGCAATCTCAGAAAATACACACCACCTGTTAGCTCTCTTGTTTCCAATCTTATCTTCTGCTTCCCAGAAGATAGACCACTTAAAGAAAATGTCTTCACCCTCTGCCCGGGAAGATTATAGAGACCTATTTCATACATATTCTGTTGTTTAACACTCAATTCAAGTTCAATGTAATCATCAACAACTGGATTCTGTATAAGTCGGATGGGAAGAGTAATTTTATTCCGGGATTCATTAATCCCAAGAAGCAGATTTTCATAAATCTGAAGACCAGCAGTCTTAGCTGCAACATATACATATGACCCTGCCACCGCAATACATTCATCAGAACCAGGTGTATCATAATATCCTACCTCAATAGGGTTTGATGGATTGGATATATCTATCACACAAAATCCCAAACCATCATCTGCAACATATGCATATGAGCCTGCCACCGTAACATTCAAAGCAACACCGGGTGTATTATAAGAGCCCACCCCCACAGGATTTGATGGATTGGATATATCTATTATACGAAGCCCAACCTCCCCATCAGCAACATAGGCATATGCACCTGAGACTGCAACACCATGAGCCCAACCAGGTGTATCATAATAACCTACCTCAATAGGATGTGAGGGATTGGATATATCTATTATACGAAGCCCAGCAAGGTCATCTGCAATATATGCATATGAACCTGCCAAATCGACATCCAAAGCACGATCAGGTGTATAACAAAAACCTGCCTCAGTAGGATTTGATGGGTCGGATATATCTATTACACGAAGCCCAGAATCCCTATCTGCAACATATGCATAAGCACTCTCTACTGCAACATCCAAAGCCCAACCAGGTGTATCATAATATCCTACCTCAGTAGGATTTGATGGGTCGGATATATCTATTATGCGAAGCCCAGAATCCCTATCCGCAACATAGGCATATGCACCTGAGACTGCAACACCATGAGCCCAACCAGGTGTATCATAATAACCTACCTCAATAGGATTTAATGGATTGGATATATCTATTATGCGAAGCCCAGAAGAGTCATCTGCAACATAGGCATATGAATCTGCCACTGCAACACCATAAGCATTACCAGGTGTATCATAATGATACACTTCCGTAGGATTTGATGGGTTGGATATGTCTATTATACAGAGCCCATCAAAGTCATCTGCAACATATGCATATGAGTCTGCCGCTGCAACACCATAAGCATTACCGGACGTATCATAATAACCTACTGGAGTTGGATTTAATGGATTGGATATATCTATCAAAAGAAACCCGAACCAACCATCTGCAATATATGCATAGGAGCCCAACAATGTAATATTCCAAATAATAGGGGGCGTTTCAAAATAACTTACTTCCACAGGATTTGATGGATCGGATATATCTATTACACGAAACTTATTATTACCCATATCTGCAACATATGCATATGAGTCTGCCACTGCAACATCCAAAGCGTAAGGTGTTTTGTAACAGCTTACTTCTACAGGATTTGATGGATTTGATATATCTATTACACGAAACCCGGAATCCCCATCTGCGACATATGCATATGAGTCTGCCACTGCAACACCATAAGCATAACCAGGTGTATCATAATATCCTACCTCAACAGGATTTGATGGGTCGGATATATCTATTACACGAAGCCCAGAATCCCTATCTGCAACATATGCATATGAACCTGCCACTGCAACATCCCGAGCACGATCAGGTGTATCATAAGAGCCTAATTTTAAAGGTGATGCAGGTATGGATACATTCCATATCTCAAGCCCAGCAACACCATCTGCAATATAAAGTCTCTCTAACGTATTATCATAGAATAAACTACGCACAAAACCTCTGGTATGGATTCCCTCTGATACCTTAACAGGCGAAGAAGGGTCTGATACATCCAGGATATATACACCACCACCAGAGCCACAAAATACAAGACTTTTTACAGAATCATATGCAACTGCAAAAGACGGACCAAAAGGCCAGTTGCCCACAAATCTCACATTGAGGGAATCACCCTTGATACCCCCAGTTTTTTTATAATGGTTTATAGGTTCTGCGAGGGGTTCTTCATAATTCGCAGCACTGAGAGGAATAAAAGAACACAACATCAAAATTAATGTAAACCTATTCATCATCCCTCCTTCTTATTGGTTAAGCATTTTGTTTTTTAAGCCCTAAATTGAGTGATTCTTTCATTTGTTTTTTATGATAAAATTTTATTCCGATTTTGTCAACCCCTCTGAGGACGGAGGTTGACAATTTGACAGTTTTCTATTTATCCCTCTTATTTTCAATAAGATAAATTAGAGATTCTTGTGTTTTTGTGTCTTCTTATCCATCAATACAGCCTTTATGCTTAATGCATAAATGCATGCACCGAGTAAAATAAAGTCTTCCTTATTCCCCATAAATACTATGATAATTTGCGGTTGTATGACTAATGCATAAATGCATGCACCGTCCCCCTTTAAATAATAATTCTTCTTGGATACTTCCCATAGAAAAAATCATCCCACCAGAGGTAAAACCTTCGTGCAAAATGCGAAAGGGTTGAGAACCTTCTCAACAAATTCTGCAATGGATTGGTTCCCCTTGAATAGGGGCAGGTATACATACACAAACCACAATCAGTCCCAATCTTTTTCCAGTAATAATAACACTTCTCATAGTCCAGTTGCCATTTCTCAACACCCCTTACAACAGTTTTCTCACCAGAGGGGATAGCCTGAGCAGGACAGTTATCAGCACACTTTGTACAGAAAGAACACATGTCCTGAACACCAAAACTTATAGGTTTATCAGTAATCAAAGGAAGGTTGGTCGTAACAAGCCCCAACCTCACCCTTGGACCAAACTCCCTTGTGATTATGTACCCAAGCCTTCCAAGTTCACCTATCCCTGCAAGGTATGCAAATGGAGGTAAGATAGCCTGATAATTGCTCTCTGATATGTGTGCCCTTGCACTGTAACCCAGCCTTCTGATATACTCTGCCAGAATAATGGCAATAACAGCAACCTCAACGTATTTCTTTGCGCTCTCAACAGTTGTATGAATTCTTGGTGCATGAGAAAGCATCATGTAGTCCATCTCCACAGCAAATGATATGGCATATTTATGCTCCACCTTTATCTCCCTTCCCCACTCCTCCGGTCCCCTTCCTACATGTGAGTAGAAGTATCTCTCCTCAACTGGTGCAATACCAACAAGGTCAGCACCCAGGTATTTGGTGAACCATTTTATATGCTCCGTGAATTCTTCCGGTGTTAACTCAACCATATCCCCTTCTATCCCTCCGTCAACATATTCAAGGAGTTTTGAAATAAAGGAAAATTCGGAACAACAGATACTACTCAATAATCTGTCGTAAAAGGCCCCACCTTCACAGGGTTCAGGCAGTTCTCTCAATCTGTCGTCAAATTCTTTCTTTTCAGGGTGCAGTTCACCATAATAAATCCTGTATTTTTTTGTTCCAGGTCTGTATTCACCCCTGGCAAACATCACATCCCTCTCATCAAACCTCTCTTTGGAGGGATAAATTTTCAGGGTGTGTGTGTTCCTGTAAGGTATCGCTGAAATTAAAGCAAACAGGAGGAACAAGGCAAGGGTTATATATTGAAATAACTGTACATAAAATCCTTCAAGGAAAATCTGAACCCCAAGAATGGTAAGGGAAAGAACAAGGAGAATCAATGACCTGAGAAAGGGTCGTTTCTCTCCATCCTTTTTTGCGTAGATTGTGAAGAGTAAAAAGAAAAGTGTAATTGCTGACCAGATAATACATGAGGTGTAGAACACAACAAGCTTAAACACCAAACTACTCCTTCTGTCTATGTCCGCATCTGGGGCACTGATAATAAATCTTTCCCCTTGACTTTTTCTCCAGCATAAAGGGGTTACCGCACTTCTCACACTTCACTGGAACGGGTTTATTCCAGTAAACAATATTACAATCCTTATTGGAACATACATAGTAGATTTTACCCTTCTTGCTCCTCCTCTCAATGAGTTCACCATCACACTCAGGGCACTTAATTCCAGTTGTGTACGGCTCAGTGTAATCACACTCAGGATACCTTGAACATGCTATAAATTTACCGTACCTGCCATGTCTCACAACAAGTTCTGCTCCACACTTTGGACACCTTTTGTCAATCTTTTCCTCATCTTCAGGAAGTGGTTTTGTGTTCTTACACTCAGGCCAGCCTGAACAGGCAAGGAATTTACCATACCTTCCCCACTTCACAACCATGGGTCTTCCACAAACCTCACACTTTATATCAGTTACCTCAACAAGTTCCTCTTTTATTTCGCCACTCTTTTTACTGATTGCGTTCACCTTCTCAATGAATGGTCTGTAAAATTCCTCAAGAACCTCAACCCATGTCTTTTCTCCTGATTCTATCAGGTCAAGGTCTTCCTCCATGTGTGAGGTGAATTTAACATTAAAGAGTTCAGGAAAGTGTTTCACAAGGATTGAATTCACAGTCCTGCCCAGCTCCTCTGGAACAAGGAACTTTCCTTCCTTTCTCACATATCCCCTCTCAATCAAAAGACTTATTGTTGGTGCGTATGTACTTGGTCTTCCTATTCCCTCTTCCTCCATCTTCTTCACCATTGTCCCTTCAGTGTATCTTGGAGGAGGCTGGGTTGTCTTTTTCTCGTGTTCAAGGGACACAAGTGATACAGTTTCTCCCTCTCTATACTCAGGTATCTCTTCACCATCCTTTGGAATGCCGAGGAGTTTCAGGAATCCTGGAAACAGTAACTCTCTATATGAGGCCTCAAACAAAAACCTTCCACCCTCAATACCTATCTTCACCTCTTCCCATTCAGCATCCCTCATCTGGCTTGCAATTGCCCTGTTCCAGATAAGGGTATATAACTTCATCTGGTCTCTTGTGAGAAATTGACCAAGTGCCTCTGGTGGAAGATTTATATCCGTTGGTCTTATTGCCTCATGTGCACCCTGGGCCTGCTTCTTTGAAGAGAATAGATTTGGCTTATCAGGAAGAAAGCCATCTCCAAACTCATCTTTTATAAACCTGCGGAACTCGTCTATTGCCCTTTCAGACAATCTTGGCGTATCCGTCCTCATGTAAGTGATAATACCCTTTCTTCCCGCAGGGGTATCCACACCCTCATACAACTGCTGTGCAATAACCATTGTTTTCTTTGTGGAAAAACCAAACTTGCTTGAGGCCTCCCTCTGCAATGTACTGGTTATCAATGGAGGTGGTGGCTTCTGTCTTTTTCTGCTCTTTGTATATGTAGAAACAGTGAAATTCTGTTCTCTAATCTCCTCCAGTATCTTATTCAGTTCATCTTCCTGTGTAATTCTGAACTTCTTCCCATCTATCTTTGTGAGTTTTGCCTTAAACTTACCCCTGCCATTAAATATACCTGTAATGATGTAGTAATCCTCAGGTATGAATTTCTCAATCTCCTCTTCCCTCTCACATATAAGTCTGAGAACAACGCTCTGAACCCTGCCTGCACTTAACCCCCTCTTTATAATCTTCCATAGTATAGGACTGACCTTGTACCCAACAAGCCTATCCAGTATCCTCCTTGCCTGCTGGGAATAAACCTTTTTAAGGTCAATCTCTCCAGGATTGGCCATGCCCTGATGTATCCCCTCCTTTGTAATCTCATAGAATAAAACCCTCTTTGCATCCCTGTTTATCTCCTCCTTTATGTGATATGCTATTGCTTCACCCTCTCTGTCAGGGTCTGTAGCAATATAAACTTCATCAGCATCCTTTGCTGTTGTCTTGATTTCCTTCACCACCTTTCTTTTATTCTTCAGAAGCACATAATGTGGTTTGAACCCATTATCCACGTCAACACCCAGTTTTGACTTTGGTAGGTCCTTAATATGTCCCATTGTGGCCATCACCCTGAACCCCTCAAGGTATCTCTCCATTGTCTTTGCCTTTGTGGGTGATTCCACTATCAATAGTTTCATCTTATTATCTCCCTTATAACATTTCTCATATCCTCTGGAACTGGTGCATAGAAGTTCATCCACTCCCCTGTTACAGGGTGTCTGAAACCAAGCATCATTGCATGGAGTGCCTGCCTCTCTATCATGTGAAGAATATTATAGAATTTCTCCCTGTATTCAACCCCTATTTTTTGCAAAATAGAACCATCCCTTCCACCGTAATCAGGGTCACCAACAATGGGGTAACCAAGGTGTGAGAGGTGAACCCTTATCTGGTGGGTTCTTCCTGTTTCAAGGGTTACCTTCAGTATGCTTGCAAGTTTTGTAGAGTACAGAACCCTGAAATGTGTAACAGCACTCCTTGAGCCAAATGGTGTAACTGCCATTTTCTCCCTGAAAATGAGATGCCTTCCAATGGGGGCATTCACTGTACCTTCATCAAGGGGTGGCCTACCCCAGACAATCGCAAGGTAAACCCTTTTCACCCTTCTATGGTATATCTCACCCGAAAGGTATGTATGGGCAGATGGTTCCTTTGCAAAAAGTATCAATCCTGTTGTATCCTTATCCAGCCTATGGACAACACCTGGTCTTGTTGGTTCTGTTCCAGGGGCAAGTTTCTTCCCTGTATGGTAGAGAAGTGCATTCACAAGGGTTCCTGAAAGATGCCCCTTGGCAGGATGTACCACCATCCCCGTTGGTTTATTCACCACAACAAGGTATCTATCTTCATAAACTATGTCCAGGGGGATGTTTTCAGGTTCAACGTCTGCAGGAACAAAAGGCTCATACTCAACAACAATCTTATCCCCATCCTTGACCACATAGTTTGGTTTCACAGGATGTCCATTTACAAGGACCTTCCCTTCCTTGATAAGCCTCTTTACCCTGTTTCTGGATAGATGGAGACCGCCCTTTGATAGGTAGAGGTCAATACGCTTATTTCCTCCCTTTACCTCTCTCTCCCACCTCACCCTGCTAATAAAGTGGAGAGGGCATCCCTCTGGATTTCTATCAATTGCTTTATCCCATGCCAGGCAAGGTCAACAAGTCTGTCCATCTCTTCCCTTGTAAAAGACCTGCCCTCTCCTGTTCCCTGTATCTCAATCAATTTACCGTCTTCAGTCATAACCACATTCATATCTACATCTGCCTGTGAATCCTCCTGATAGTCCAGGTCAAGTAAAAATTCATCATTTATAATACCAACACTAACAGCAGCAACAAATGAACGGAGGGGGATTCCTTCTATCTCTCCAAGAACCATCATCCTTCTGAATGCGTGATAGACACTTACAAAGGCACCTGTTATTGATGCAGTCCTTGTTCCTCCATCGGCCTGGAGAACATCACAATCAATTATTATTGTCCTCTCCCCCATCCTCTTCAGGTCAAATGCCTGCCTGATTGACCTGCCAATAAGTCTCTGGATTTCATATGTCCTTCCAGAAATGTGCTTCCTCTCCCTTGGTATCCTTGTATCTGAACTTCTCGGGAGCATGGAATACTCAGCAGTTATCCATCCTGTGCCCGAACCTCTGAGAAATGGTGGGACTGTATCTTCTATTGTGGCATTAACAAGAACCTTAGTATTCCCCTGCTCAATAAGTACAGAACCAGGAACCCTGTTAAGAAAATCAAGGGTTATCCTGACAGGTCTCAACTCATCAGGTTTTCTGCCACCTGCCCTCTCCATCAACTCTCCTTTGGTTTCTCTTTAAGCCTTTTCCCTTCCCTCATGCTCACCTTACCATCCAGAAGCACACCCTCTTCAACCACCAGCCTCTTGCAGGTGAGTTCACCATCAAACGAAGCACCTTTAAGGAGTTCAACAAGTTCTGCAATATGGAACTCCCCATCACAAACACCAGAGGAAGAAAGACTCTTGCTCTTCACCTTCCCTTTCAATATCCCATCGGGTCCAATGATAATCTTCTCAGTTGCCTCAATATACTCCGCATGCACCTCTCCATCAATCCGTATGCTTCCATTAACATACAGTTTCCCTTCAATCTTTGTTCCCTGAGTTATTATGTTCATCAATGCCTCTTTCATCTTACCTCCTTTCTGGTAGATAATTCAATGGGTCAACATGCCTGCCGTGCATCATCAATTCGTAATGCAGATGAGGAGCAGTACTATGGCCAGTGCTACCTAAAAGGGCAACCATCTCCCCCTTCCTGACCCTCCTACCTGCCCCAACAAGATTCTGTTTATTATGTCCTAATATGGCTGTGAAACCCTGTTTATTCTCTATCCTTAACATATATCCAAAGTATTTATCATAACCTGAAAAGGTAACAACACCATCCATTGGAGAGTAAACAGGTGTTCCTGGTGGGGCTGAAATATCAATGGCAGGATGTTTATCAGAGTACCCTCTGGATATCCATCCACCCCGAACAGGGTAAATATCAGGGATATACCTGCGAAGTTCTTCCACCTCATCCCTGTTGCTCTGTGCTTCTCCAGTGGTATTAACCTCAACCGCCACCTTCTTCAATGTCTTTTCCCAATCAGGTGACCTTTCAACACCAAGTGCAGATGCAAGTTTTCTCGAGAGTATCTCAAACTCCCTGAGTTTCTTCTCAAGCACCTTTATCTTCTTCACCTCCTCCTTCAGCCTTTTGTTCTCATTCTGAAGTAATCTGTACTTACCATAAACCGCATAAACCCTTCCATACTGGAATCCCATATAAACAATACCACCCAGTACTAATATTGCAATCACGCCCAGAAACCTGAGCATCCTGTATGAGATGGAAAACTCAACCACCCTTCCACTCTCAGGGATTATGTGAAAAACAATCTTTTTTCTCAATTGAACTTTTCCTTTGAGAACTCCACAAGGAGTTTCACTGTTGCTTCAACATCCCCCAAGTCAAGGAGTTCGGATGGTGAATGTATATATCTTGTTGGCACAGAAAGAACACCTGTAGGAACACCTGATTTTGTTATCTCAATCACCATACCATCGGTTGTTCCACCCTCAATTACCTCAAGTTGATAGGGAATTTTTTTCTTCTTTGCTATTGAAACAAGCCTGTCCCTTACATAAGCAGATGCAATCATACCCCAGTCCTTCACCTTTATGGCAACACCCTTTCCCAGTGCAAGCGGTGATTTCCATCCCTCAGGTGTATCCCCTGTTCCAGTAACATCAACAGCAATGGCATAATCAGGCTCAATACCAAATGCAGATGTCCTCGCCCCTCTTAATCCGACCTCCTCCTGGACTGTGAAAACAAAGTAAAGGTCATTCACTGGGTTTTTAATCCTCTTTAATGCCTCAATCAGAACAACACAACCAATCCTGTCGTCCATTGCCTTGCCAACAACTCTATCACCCAGATCTCTGAACTCTCTACTGAATACTGCCATCTCCCCCACACTCACCTTTTTCTCTGCATCTTCCTTTGATTTTGCACCAATGTCTATGTACAACTTGTCAAGTGGAGAAACAGCTTTAAAGTCCTTCCTCTTTTCCTCACCCACAACACCAACAAGACCGTTCTTAAACATTACCCTCTGATGGAGAAGGTTTATCGGAAAGAGTCCACCAACATTGGAGAATCTCAGGAAGCCCTTTTTATCAATGTATGACACAATAAAACCTATTTCATCCATATGGGCAGCAAACATTATCTTCTTTCCCTTCCCCTTCTTCCTGACAATAAGATTGCCAAGTTTGTCCACCTTCACACTATCAGCATAGGGTTTCACCTCTTTCTTTATTATGTTTCTGACCTCATCCTCGTTACCAGAAGGGCCAAATGCCTCTGAGAGTTTCTTTATCAAATCCTTCATATTACCTCCTCTATGTTTTTAAGTGCTCCCTTGAGAAGTTTGAGTGTGTTCCTGTAATCAATCCCTCTCATAATACCTGCTGGTGCATGTATATACCTGATTGGAACAGCAATCACCATACTTGGGACACCTGTCTTTGATAGATGTATTCTACCAGCATCTGTTCCACCAATGTTTGGTCTCTTGAACTGGTAGGGTATCTTCTCCCTTTCAGCGGTCTTAACAAAGTGTTTGAGCAATTTTTTATCAACAATGATGCTCCTGTCCATCACAGTGAGAACAGGTCCCTTTTTAAGTTCAGGGAATGCACCTGTATCCTTCTC
Organism: bacterium; assembly: GCA_003646055.1. Lineage (GTDB taxonomy): Bacteria > Hydrothermota > UBA3072 > UBA3072 > B12-G15 > B12-G15. Next base: position 11,214 of record QNDZ01000003.1, on the reverse strand, counting down.
AATGGGGAAATCCCCTGCTGCAGTCCCTTCAACAGCAATTGCAGCATCAGGGAATATTTTATAACCAGCAACCCTTGCCCCCCTCAACCCAACCTCCTCCTGAACAGTGAATGTGAGCACCAGATCAAAAGGAAACTTCTCACTGGCAAGGTCAAGGAGGAGTGAACATCCAACCCTGTCATCAAAGGCCTTACCTATGAATCTATCCCCTTCCCTCTTAAAGGACGTGTCAAAGTATGCATAGTCCCCTAATTTCACCTTCTTCTCTGCCTCATCCTTTGATGAAAAACCCGCATCAATTCTCAACTGTTCAATCTTGGGATAATGTCCCAGTTCCTCATCCTTCAGTAAATGAATTGCCTTTGATTCTATAACACCTGGAATTCCCTCTTCCCCAATCCTTACAGGTTTTGCAAGAAGAACAGATGTTGAGATCCCCCCTACTGGATGAAATCTCAACTCTCCAGAGGACTCAATGCCAGTTATCATCAATCCTACCTCATCCATATGGGCGGCAAGCATCACCTTCTTTGCATTCTTCCTGCCTGAAGGGAAATAGGCATAGAGATTCCCCATTGCATCTGTTTCAATGTGCCTTGCCTTCCCCTTCAATTTTTTATATATAAAATCTCTGACCCTCTGTTCATTGCCTGAAACGCCTGTAAGGTTGGACAATCTCTCAAGTTCCACTTTCCACCTCCATCCTGATACCTTCAAATTCCTTCAGGAAGTAGAGAAGAAGTCTTACTGTCCTGTCTATATCCTTCAGATTTAGAGTCTCAACAGGTGTGTGCATGTATCTGAGTGGAATGGAAACAAGCCCCGTTGGGATTCCTTCCCTCACTATCTGTATAATTGCAGCATCTGTACCTGTTAATCCAGGAACAGGTTCTATTTGATAAGGTATCTCTCTATCCTCTGCAATCTTCTTCAGTGCCTCAAATATCCGGGGATGTATGTTTGGACCTGTTGCAATAACAGGGCCTTTACCAAGTGGAAATGCAAGGTCTTCACCCACACCAAAGGATGTTCCCTGTGTAACATCCACAGCAAAACCTATATCAGGATTTATATGATATGTTGAGGTGAATGCACCAAGTCCTGTTTCCTCTTCCTGAACAGTGAACACACCATACAAATCCCAGTTTATACCCTCATACTTAGCCTGCAACAGAAGGGAAACGAGCATGGCGCAGGATGCCCTGTTGTCAAGAGCCTTTCCTGAAGCATAATCTCCAGAAAGTGGGGTAAATCTCCTTGCCATATACACAGGGTCTCCAATACTCACCAGTTTCTTGAGTTCCTTCTCATCAAGCCCCACATCAACGAAAAGGTCTTCCCAGGATGGAACATCCTCCTTCTTACCCCTTGTATAGTGGGGTGGAATAGAACCAACAACACCCATCAATCTTTTTCTCCCCATAACAACCACTTCCTGACCAATCAACACCCTTCTGTCCCATCCACCAATCCAGGAGACCCTGATAAACCTGCCATCTATTCCCTTAACCACAAGGGCAAGTTCATCAAGATGGGTGGCTATCATCACCTTTCCCCTTGGATTTTTTGCCCTCACAACACCTATAACACTTCCCATTTTGTCCCTGATAACATCATCAATCTTATCCTTCAGGAGGCTGGTAACCTCCTCAGCAGCACCGCTCTCATACCCTGAAGCACCATAGGCATTGGAAAGTTTCTCAAGCATCTCCTTTATATTCATTCCTTTTCTCCTTTCAACAACCTGATAAGCCTTACAAGTTCCTCATCTGAGTAAAAGTATATCTCTATCTTCCCCTTCTTCCTGCCGCGCTGGATGACAACCTTTGTTCCAAGCGCACCTATGAGTTCCTGTTCTATGTGCAATATCTCTGTATCCTTCTCTTTTATTCTCTTAACCCTCTTCTCCGTTTTACGCACACTCTCTCTGGTCTTCAAGATCTCATGGAATGCCTTGAGCATTTCCTTCTTTGTTTTCAATGAAAGCAAAGGTCTTGCATGGCCTTCTGTAATCAACCCATCTGAGAGTGCCTTCCTTATCTCCTCAGGAAGGTTAAGCAGTCTCAATTTATTTGCAATTGTGCTCCTGTCCTTCCCCACCCTCTCTGCCACCTGCTCCTGTGTAAGACCGAATTCTATCATAAGGGTTCTGTATGCCTCTGCCTCCTCAACGGGATTTAAATCCTCCCTCTGAACATTCTCTATGATTGAGATTTCCAGGACCTCTCTATCAGTAAGTTCTTTAACAACTGCTGGAATCTCCTTGAGACCAGCCATCTTTGCAGCCTGATAACGCCTGTGTCCATAAACAAGTTCATAATACTTACCCTTTTTTCTTACAAGCACAGGCTGAAGAACCCCCTTCTCCTTTATTGACCTTGCGAGTTCCTCAAGGTGTTTTTTATCAATCTTCTTTCTTGGCTGAAGTGTGCCAGGTTTTATATCCTTCAGGGGGATTTTATTGGCCTCTTCCTCAGTGGGAATTAACGCCTCAAGGCCCTTTCCAAGTGCCTTTCTGCCCATTTCTCTCCAGAAATTCCTCTGAAAGATTTCTGTAACTCTCGGCGCCCCTGGATGCAGGGTCGTATTCAAATATAGTCCTTCCAAAACTGGGTGCCTCTGCAAGTTTCACATTTCTGGGTATAACAGTATTGTAAACCTTGTCACCAAAGTACTTCTTTACCTCTTCAACCACTTGATGGGACAGGTTGAGCCTTGTATCAAACATTGTTATCAAAACCCCTTCTATTGTGAGCCTGGGATTCAGTTTACTCTGTATCTTCCTCACTGTATTGAGGAGTTTACCAAGCCCCTCAAGTGCATAAAACTCACTCTGGATGGGTATTATTACCGAGTCAGCAGCAACAATGGAATTCAATGTCAACAGACCAAGTGATGGTGGAGAATCTATGAATATGTAATCATATTCCCTCTTCAATGGCATTATGATCCTTTTAAGCCTCGTCTCCCTGTTTCGTTCGTCCACCAGTTCAACCTCTGCACCAACAAGCGAAATTTCGCTTGGCAAAAGTTCTAATCCTTCAATCCTGGTCTTTCTGATGACCTCCTCAATTTCTGAATTTTTAACCAGAACATCATAGATAGTGGGATAAACCTTGCTATAACCAAGCCCACTGGTTAGATTTGCCTGAGGATCCATATCAATGACCAGGACCCTGAAACCCAGATGAGCAACACCTGCGGAAATATTTATAGCCGTGGTGGTCTTACCAACACCGCCCTTCTGATTTGCTATGGCGATTATCTTACCCATATACACCCATTAAATAGATTTTTTCTTTATTGTCAAGTTTTTTCTCCTGAACCAGTCCAGTACACCGTAAAAAATCATGAAAACAAGGGTGAGGAGCGTTAAAATCAAACCTGTCCTCAAACCAGGGGGAGAGTAGAACAGCAAAACATTACTTCTACCCTTCTCAAGATAAATTCCTGCAAATGCGTAATCCACAGGGAGGATCTTCTTCTCCACCCCATTAACCACTGCATTCCATCCAGGAATATTGAGCAGGGAGACAAAAAGAACACCATTCCTATCTGTATCAACTGTGATTCCAATCCTGTTTATCCCCCTTTCAGTATACTCTATTCTTTGAGTCCCTGTGGTCTCCGGCTGTGGAAAATCCTCCTTTATACCAATCAAGAGAACATTGTGATAATCGTATCCCTCTTTAAGTTTTTTGTAAGCAGTTTCTCCATCAACATACTCCCATCTGTAAAACACCTTTGCCCTTGGAAGGTATGTTTGATTCAGAACAAGTCCCATTCTTCTTTCCTCAACCCTGATTGTGTACTTTGCATTGAAAAGGTCAAGGTATGTATTCAGCGGGAGTTGTCTCAATTCCCTGTAAAGTTTCAACCTGAGCGGTGTATAACCCTGGAGGAGTTCAAGTTTATAGATGTCTCCAGAGTTTCTCCTCAAAAGCATATAAGAGCCCTGCCTTGCATTCACCCTGAATGGCTCCTTTTTGTAGTCTTCCTTCAGATATTCAACAAGTCTGTTTTCTGAATAAAACTCATCAGGGTTAACCCTTGAAACGTTAAAGTTTGCACCAAAGGAGAAGAGGTCTATAAAGAGAACAAGTGCAGGGATTAAATACGCATACCTGTTTTTGTATCTCATGAACACAAAAATGGCAGTGGAGGAAAGTATGAGGAATAAAAGGGCAATACCTGTCTGTTTCAAGGAATAGGAATAAACCTTTTGATAAGTCATGGCACTCCACGCATTCCTGAATGCACCTGCAAAAATAAAAACAAAGAGCAAGAACAGACTACCTGTGAAATATAGAAGGGGCTTTAGTGATACCTTCCCCTTACTGAGATTGTCAAACCCAAATCCTGCAAGGGCAAGCAGTGAGAATGTGAATACCCCTGAGAATCTGCCAGCATTCCTGAACTTGTTGAATCCAGGAAGTAAATGATAAAAAATCCAGTAAACAGGTGTGTATTTTCCCATGGCAGCCATGAGGAACAAAAGTGCCAGAATGCCAAAAAATATTGTGTACTTTCTTCTATCTTTTTTTGTGAATGCATACAGGGAAAGGATAAGAGGAATAATACCCAAGTAAATGCACGTTTCCCAGAAGGCACCATAGCCTCCCGTCCAGAACTTGACATTATCCCCATGCAACCAGGAGATGTATCCGAAAAACTTCGGGATAAAAAGTGTTAACAACTGATAGAATGGTATTGAGTTTCTAACAGACTCAGCATATGTAAGGGATTCTCTCACTGTGTATGCAGTGTACCCGGCAGTTGTGAGCAACTGGACAGAAGATACAAGGATTCCTGAAATAAACAAAATAACTGGAAGATGAACATACTTTACCCACTGCTTTTTTTTCTCAACAAGAAGGAAGACTGAGAACAGACCAGCATAATAAACAATGTGTAACCAGAACTGAGGCCCTCCAGCGAGTAGTGAAAGCCCCAGGAAGAACCCCCCGAAAAGGGAATAAATGACCCTTCTCTCCTGAAAAGACCTTAACAGGAAATACAAAACAAGTGGAAGATAGACAAATGTTGAAAGAAGGGTCAGATGGATGGTATGGGTGATTATGAAACCACTGAATGCAAAGCCAATGGATGAAATGATAGAACCCTCATGTGATATTCCAAGCCTCCTTAAAAACATATACATGAATATACCTGCAAAAAACACATGGAGAATCAATTGAATTTCAAGAACCCTGAAGACAAGTCTTCCGCCACTGGTAAACAGTGCAAGCAACCAGTTGAATGGATAAAAAACAGCGTTCTCAATGTCTCCAAGGTAAGGCATTCCACCAAAAACAAATGGATTCCAGAGGGGGAATACACCAATCCTTAAAGAGGTTGCAAGGAGGTTCCGCCTTGGGTAGTACTGATAAAGGAAATCCTCAAAGAAGTAGTATCTTAAAAAGATTATCCTGAAGAAGAAGAACAGGGTCATTATAAAAAGGATTGAAAAGGCAATAGTTTCCTCTCTTAACATCCTTTTCTTCATCTTTCCTCCTTTTTCTGGATTATACTTAAAAATATTTTTGTGGCAAATAAAAAAACGGGGCCGACGAGACTCGAACTCGCGACCTCCGGCGTGACAGACCGGCGTTCTAACCGACTGAACTACGACCCCGTTTCAGGCTTAATATTAATAATCTTTTTATCTGTGTCAAGTGGTCAAACCACATCTCTACCAGTGGTTGCGGGTATAAATCTACCGAATTTCACACCCTTTTCTGCAACTATTCTCTCCCCAACCCTCCTTACGAGTCCTGCCTTCCCTCTCAAAACACAAATCTCAAGGCAGTTCTTCTTATCCATATGTATATGCAATGTAGATATAACAAGGTCATGATGTGAATGGGCATGCTCAAGTATCCTATCATTCACCTCCCTCTTATCATGCTCATACACATAAACTGCCACCCCTATAACCTCCTGCTCCTCTGTATCCCACGTATGGTCAACTACCTCCCTCCTCATTAAATCTCTCAAATACTCTGACCTGTTGTCGTAACCTTTCTCCTTCATCACCCTATCAAAAACATCTAAAAGTTCTTTATCAACTGATACACCAAACCTCAATTTTGACATCTCACCCCCTTATCTGGAAAAAATCATCTTTATGGAGACAAGAAAAAGTGCAACTCCAAAAACCTTTTCAAGCACTCTGGTTGGAAGTGATGTGGCAACCCTTGCACCAAGAAGTCCCCCAACAAAAAAGCCAAGACAGATAAGTCCTGCAATCTTTAAATTTACATATCCCTGCTTGTAATAGGTCCATGCAGCAAGGAGTCCTATTGGTGGAACCATCAATGCAAGGGTCGTTCCCTGTGCCTGATGCTGTGTCATTCCGAAAATGAATACAAGTGCAGGAACAATAATTATACCTCCACCAATACCTATAAGTCCACTTATGATACCTGCGACTAAACCGAGAATAACATAAGCCCATATGTCAACCATTTCCATCCTCCATTTTTTATATCAAACACCAAAATGTGAAAACTGTCAAGGTAAGTTTAACAACAATATTTCCAGCCATGGTACTTGACTTTGGTGCAATAGGTTTGTATTATAAGAATGCCAGCCACACTCAGGCGGGGAGTTAGCGGTGCCCTGAACCTGCAATCCGCTATAGCAGGGCCGAAATCCCTGCATGAGGCCTTTCCCTGTCAGGAAGGGTCTATCAGGAGGCGATGAAGGTTGGGTCCACCATAGGGTGGAACTCTGAACCCCGTCAGGTCCGGAAGGAAGCAGCGGTAAGGAGTTTACATCCTGATGGTGGGTAGCCTGACTGGAGCCCACCCTGATGGATACCCCTGGTGGAGAAAGGTCGAAGCAGGGCGTGTGGCTGGCACAAATAAACAGGAGAAAAAATGGCATATATTGTCCTCGCGAGAAAATACAGGCCACAGACCTTTGAAGAGGTGGTGGGTCAGGAGCATGTTACAAGAACCCTGAAAAATGCGCTGAAAGAGGGTAAAATAGGGCATGCTTACCTTTTTGCAGGTCCCCGTGGTGTTGGCAAAACATCTGTTGCAAGGATTCTTGCCAAGGCTCTGAACTGTGAAAAGGGCATCACCCCTGAACCCTGCAATAAGTGTGAAAGATGCAGGGAAATAACAGAGGGTAGGTCAGTTGATGTACTTGAGATAGATGGTGCGTCCAACAGGAAGATTGAAGAGATAAGGAATCTCAGGGAGGGGGTTGGATACGCACCTGCAAACAGCAGATACAAGGTCTACATAATAGATGAAGTTCACATGCTGACAAACGAGGCCTTCAATGCACTTCTAAAGACCCTTGAAGAACCTCCCCCCCATGTTGTCTTCATATTTGCGACAACTGAACCCCACAGGGTACCTGCAACCATCATGTCCAGGTGCCAGAGGTTTGATTTCAGGAAACTCACCACAGGCGAGATTCTCAAAAGGCTCAAAGAGATAAAAGAAAAAGAGGGGATAAAGATTACTGATGAGGCACTGAATCTCATTGCCTACAGGGCGGATGGAGCATTGAGAGACGCTGAGGTTGCCATTGAGCAACTCACAGCATACACAGAGGATGAAATCAGCCTTCAGGATATAAAGGAGGTTTTTGGATTTATAGATAAGTCCTTTTATATTGAACTTATTAAAGGTGTAATAGAGCAGGACGACAGGAAGATTATCTCCGAGATTGAAAACATCTTTGAACAGGGGTTTGATCTGAAAGAGTTTGTTGTTGGATTAATTGACTTCCTGAGGGAACTCTTACTATCACGGCTTGATGTGAAAAATCCATTCTCCATTGAAGAGGATCCGGAAATAAAGAGGATGGCCGGAAGTACTGATGAAGACAACCTTGTAGCCATGCTGAATCTGGCAGTTGAACTTGAAAGATCCTTAAGGTACATCAATTATTCAAGAGCCATGGTTGAACTGTACCTGTTAAAGATGGCTCGCATCCCCTACATCAAAAAGGTATCTGAACTTATATCAGGTGCAGAGAAAGGAACACCCTCAGTTGAAGCAAAAAAAGGGAAACCAGAGCCTCCCCCAAGGATAGAAGAGGAACCCCTCACCGGTGAAAAACTATGGGAGAGGATCAAAGAGGAAATATTAAAAAAGGCATCAGGTGGATTGAGAACACTTGTAAATTCAGTGGTTTTTGAGAACTTTGATAAAAATGAAAAAAGACTCCTTCTTTCCAATCCAAGGAAAACAGCCCATACAGATGAACATATATTTCAGATAGAAAGTGTGGCAAAGGATATACTGGGATATGAAATAAGGGTTTCAATAACTACACCTGTTCAGGAGCAAAAAAGGGATGAAAGGATTGGGAAGGGATTAATTGGGCATCCTCTGGTGAACAAGGCGGTCAAACTATTTGGAGTGGAGGATATTTACTGATGAAATCCCCACCTGTTTTTACAGCACTACTTGAGGCACTTGAGCGACTCCCTGGCATAGGTAGAAAGAGCGCTGAAAGGATAGGTTTTTACCTCCTGAACAACAGGGAGGTGGGTGAAAACTTATCCCACGCACTAAGAACTGCACTTGACAATCTTGGCCATTGCAAAATCTGTGGGAACATAACAGAGGGAGAGGTATGTGAAATTTGTTCCTCTCCATCAAGGGATAGAACTGTTATATGTGTGGTTGAAACACCCATGGATATATATGCAATAGAAAAAACCGGTATTTACAATGGACTGTATCATGTGCTTGGTGGTCTTATATCCCCCCTTGATGGAAAAGGACCTGAAGATATAAACATTGATGGTTTACTGAAAAGAATTGAAGGTGTAAAAGAGATTATACTGGCAATAAAGCCCTCCACAGAAGGGGATGCAACATCCATGTATCTCGCTGAGATATTGAAGAGGAAAGGCGTAAGTGTTTCAAGGCTGGCAAGGGGGCTCCCTGTGGGAAGTGAACTGGAATTAACAGACCCGCTCACCATAATAAATGCAATAAAAAATCGGAGCAGGTTATGAATATACCCATGGTGGACATAAAGAAACAATTTCTTGAAGTGAAGGATGAGGTTTACAGGGAATGGGGAAATGTATTTGAAAAAATGCAACTCATGCTCGGTGAAAATGTTAGAGCCTTTGAAGAAGAATTCTCATCATATTGTGGGTGCAAGTATGGTATTGGTGTGAACTCTGGAACAGATGCACTTGTACTGTCCATCCATGCACTAATCCCTGAAGGTTCAACAGGTGTGATTACCCCATCTTTCACATTCTTTGCCACACCTGAATCAATTGTTCTCACAAACAACATTCCTATATTTGTTGATATTGAACCAGAAACCCTCACCATTGACCCTGAGAAACTTTCTTCTTTTCTTTCCACGCTTGAAAGGAACAGGGAGGGCCATCCAGTTTATAAAGGGATTACAATCAAGGCAATCATCCCTGTTCACCTTTTTGGCAATCCTGCAAGAATGGACAGGATTATTGAAATCTCAAGGAAATATAATCTAAAAATCATTGAGGATTCTGCACAGTCACATGGGGCAGAATATAAAGGGAAAAAGACAGGAGGCCTTGGTGATGCCTCTGCATTCAGTTTCTATATGTCAAAAAATCTGAGTGCCATTGGAGATGCAGGTATGATAACAACGAACAATGAAGAACTTGCTGAAAATATGAGGAGATTGAGGATACATGGCCAAACTGAAAAATACAGGCATGAAGATATAGGATACAATTCAAGGCTTGACGAAATACAGGCAGTGGTATTGAGGGCAAAACTGAAAAGGCTTGAGAAATGGAACAAAAGAAGGAATGATATTGCCAGGATTTATCTTGATGAACTGAAAGAACTTCCTATTGAACTCCCACATATTCTCCATAACTCAAAACAGGTCTGGCATATGTTCTGGGTGAAGTGCAGGGAGAGGGATAAACTTCTTGAATACCTCAGGAAAAATGGAATAGGTGCTGCTGTTCACTATCCACTACCCTGCCACCTCCAAAAACCAATGAAAGACTACCCTGTTGTAACCACCATGGAAATTACAGAGGAAACCTCACAAAATATACTCTGTATTCCCATACACCAGCATATGGAGGATAAAGAGGTCTTTTACGTTATCGAAAAGTTGAGGAAGTTCTATAAATGATTGATATTCATGCACACATTTTGAATAATCTTGATGATGGCCCTGAGAACCTGAAAGAGGCCAGACGTCTGGTATCACTGTTACATTCAGAGGGTGTGGAAATGGTTATTGCAACACCACACCTTATTCCTGAAAGATACCCTGAGGTTACAAAATCAACCGTGAGGAGAAGGATAAGGGAACTGGAAGGAATTATTCCCATATACGAGGGTTATGAACTCCACGCAAACTACCTTCCTGAAGATCTGGATGAGTATACCCTTGCAGGCTCAAATTATATACTCATTGAATTCTCTCCATTCACCCCATCCTCTTCAATACCACTCATCTTAAGGTCAATAAAAAACAGGGGATTTATACCAATAATAGCGCATACAGAAAGATACTCACTGGAAATTGGAACACTGAAAAGGTTTAAAAAATCCGGGGCATTGTTACAATTCAATGCTGAGTCCATCATCAACATGGGAACAATCCTTTATAAACTGATAAAACTTGAAATCATAGACTTTATTGCGAGTGATATCCATCCCGGGAGAAAGGCAGGACTCAGGGATGCATACACAATCGTAAAGGATTACAGTGAGGAACTTGCAAACAGGTTATTTTACCTTAATCCTTACAGTGTTATAAAAAACCAGAAAATAGATGGAGGTATACTATGAAACTTATACATGGTGTAAAGACAAAGATTCTGAGGGTCATCCCTGATGAAAGGGGTTGGCTTATGGAGATTCTAAGGAGGGACGATGAACTCTTCAAGAAATTTGGACAGGTGTATGTTACAAGTGCCTATCCAGGTGTGGTTAAGGCCTGGCATGCCCATGAAAACCAGACAGACTCCATTGCATGTATAAGTGGTATGGTAAAACTTGTTCTTTACGATGAAAGGGAGGAAAGCCCAACAAAGGGGATGATAAATGAATTTTTTATAGGTGAAAAAAATCCCCTGCTGATTCAGGTTCCAGCATATGTTTGGCATGGGTTTAAAAACATCCATACAGATGTATCGCTTGTTATAAACATACCTGATAATACATACAACTACGAAAATCCTGATGAGTTGAGAAGACCTGCCCATGGAGATATACC
>QNDZ01000002.1 GCA_003646055.1 bacterium | reverse complement strand
CTCCCATTCACATACTCAACAAGTGCCCTTCCCTTTTCCTGATACCCATACGCACCTGCCTTATCAAGTGGTTCTCCAGTTCTGATATACTCCCATATCTCTCTGTCTGTTAGTGGTCTAAATTTCACCTCGGATACTTCATGGTCAACAATCTCCCTTTCAGGGGTTACCACTGCAATCCCTGTATATACCCTGTGAACCTTACCGGACAACTTTTTCAGCAATCTATATGCGTGATTCTCATTCTGTGGTTTCCCAAGAATTTCACCATCAAGGAATACTATTGTGTCAAACCCAAGCACTATCTCTCTGCCTTTTCTAACAGCCCTTGCCTTTTTCAGGGCGTTGAATTCAACGGTCTTAACAGGGTCTTCAAAGAATTCCTCCTTAACATTCGGATTTCTTATTTCAAACTCAACATTCATCCCGGAGAGGAGTGATATTCTTCTTGGAGAACTTGATGCAAGCACAATCTTCATTTCTCTGGCAAAAATCCCGGTCTCTCCTGAAATTCTATATTTTCAACACCAAATCTCTTCACAAGTTCCTTCCTTATCAAATCTATAACTTCCTCTTTTTTCCCTGCTTCTGTGTTCCTCTTAAAGACTATCTCCACAACAAAACCCTTTTCTGTTTTACTCACAGTGTAAACATCCTGAACAACCTCAACATCCTTAATCCTCTCCTTAAGACATTTCAACATTTCCCTGACAGATTGGTCTTCACAGGCAGGGTCAACATGTACAACACACACACCACCATATTCTTTCTGCACCATCTTTTCAACTTCATCGGCAACAGAATGTGCCTTCTCAACCGAAAGATTTCTATCAACCTCTATATGGAAGGTGATTATCGGGAAGGATTCAACATTTGATATGATAAAATCATGGACAGCCCTCACTCCATCAACACCCATTGCAATCTCCTTTATACCTCTCACCATATCAATTGAAGGCGGAACACCCATTATCCTGTCATATGCATCCTTCAGGAATTTGAGCCCAAGTGCAGCAATAATAATTCCCACGACAAAACCTGCAATCCCATCCATCCTCACTATACCAAATCTTTGAACAATGAGGGAAAACAGAACAAACACACTTGTGATTGTATCAAACCTGTGATGCCAGGCATCAACCTGAACAATTTTTGAGCCTGTTCTCCTCACAACCCTGAATGCATACAGGGACATGGCCTCCTTTATCAGAATGGTGAATAGTAATCCTGAAAGAATCCACACATCTATCTTTAACTCAATGGGCTTCATTATCCTGAGTGTGGCTTCCTTTGAGAACATAAAACCTGCAAAAACAAGTATTATTGCCATGAAAACCATCACAAAGTACTCTGTTTTCCCGTGTCCATAGGGATGTTCTCTATCAGGCGGTGTCCTTGACTTGTATATACCAGCAAGCATAAGCATTGAACTTATTGAATCTGACAGGGTGTGGAAACTATCTGCAAGGATCGCTATACTACCTGAAAAGAAAAATAAAATAATCTTTATCAGGAATAAAATCACATTCCCTGCTATACCAAAAATCCCTGCTTTTACAGTCTCCTGACTATGTCTCATTTACCTTCTGAAGGATAAGATAGTAGTCAAAGCCCTTCTGGAGAAGATACTTTATAAGTTTATCTCTCCTGTTTTTATACCTTTTTTTCACCCTGTTTATAACCCTCTCCAGCGCCTCCTCCTCATCGTAATCCTGTAACACATCCTGAATTACATGCTCTGGTATTCCCTTCTCCCTTAATTCACGGGAAAGAACATTCACTCCTCTGGGACTTGTTTCAAATCTGGAACGGACAAAGATTTCGGCAAACCTCCTGTTGTCTACAAGTTTACTTGATGTGAAGTCTCCTATCACCCTGTTTATGGTCTCCTTTGAGTAGTGTTTATGCCTGAGGTATTCCTCAATTTCCTTTTCACTCCTCTCCCTTCTTGAGAGAAGCCTCAACACCCTCTCCTTTGCAAAAGGAATGATAAATTTTTCGTATAAAGAATCAATATCCTTTTCTGAAACCTCAGCACCATCTTTAAGCCCATACCTTTTAATGGTTCCATAGGTATAGGCCCCTTCTTCTGTCTCACCAATCAATAGCAAGAATTTATTCTTCCCCAGTCTCTTCAGTCTTATTGTTTTCTTCTCCAAACCCCATCTGCCTCCTTATGTCCATTTCAATCTTCCGGGCAATATCTGGATTTTCTTCAAGGAATCTCCTCACCCTCTCCTTGCCCTGACCAAGCCTCTCTTCACCATAGGAATACCATGAGCCAGTTTTTGTTATCACGCCATACTGAATTCCCATATCTATAAGTTCACCCTCCTTAGATATTCCTTTACCATAAATGATGTCAAACTGGGCTGTCCTGAAAGGTGGGGCAAGTTTGTTTTTGACAACCTTCACCTGAACCCTCATACCAACACTTGTATCACCTTCCTTGATTGCACCCAGATTCCTTATCTCCATTCTTACAGATGTGTGGAACTTGAGGGCAAGACCACCAGGTGTTGTAAGGGGATTCCCAAACATAACTCCAATTTTGTATCTCACCTGATTTATAAAGATTGCACATGTCTTTGATTTACTCAAAACACCTGTGAGTTTTCTCAATGCCTGCGACATAAGCCTTGCCTGGAGACCAACATGAGCATCACCCATCTCTCCATCAATCTCTGCCTTTGGCACAAGTGCTGCAACAGAATCAACTACAATAAGGTCAACTGCACCACTCCTCACAAGTGTTTCTGCTATCTCAAGTGCCTGTTCCCCTGTGTCTGGCTGGGATATGAGCAATTCATCAATATCAACACCAAGTGCCTCTGCATATATAGGGTCAAGTGCATGCTCTGCATCTATAAAGGCTGCTATACCACCCTTTTTCTGTGCCTCTGCAATAATGTGTAATGCAAGTGTTGTTTTCCCGGAAGACTCCTGACCAAAGATTTCAACTATCCTTCCCCTTGGAACTCCACCAATACCCAGTGCATAATCAAGGCTCATTGAACCAGTTGGAATAACATCCACCTGAACCACTTCCTGCCCACCAAGCCTCATTACAGCACCTTTACCAAACTGCTTCTCTATCTGCTTTAATGCCTCCTCTATTGCCTTTTTCTTTTTCTCCTCCATATTACCTCCTTAAAGTTTCAATGTTAATAATCCAAGCAAAAACACAAAGACACCTATTAGTGAGAGTAAAACAGGCTTGAATCTCTCCTTTCTTATAAAATATATATATATGAGTTCAAAGCCACCCCATAAACCCAGAAGACTGCCTCCAGCAACCCCCATGATAATTGTGGGCATATTTATCCTGATGCTTGAAAAAACAATGGCTGACAGATCGGATGTGATGAAACCTGAAGATATAAAAGGAACAAAGAGCATGGGTAATCCCTTCAGTGGAACGGGTATCTTTAAGGGCATCATGGATAGAGGGATTGCAATTGCTGGTGGCAAAAGAAACCACCACCTCACCCTCTTTATAGTTTCTTTACTGATAAAGGCAAAGAAGAGGAAACCCGTGAGGAAAATGAAGCCAAGGAAGTTCAACTTACCCATGGCAAAGGGGAATATGAAGAAAAGGGCAATTCCAGAGAGAATAAGTTCCTGATATCTCACCTTTTCCAATTTTACAAGGTTATCCTGAACCTCAACCCTTAAAAGGTACGCAACAAGATTTAGAAAAGCAAGGAGTAAAACCCAGTATGGCCATATGTGTGGAACCAGTTCCCTGAGAGGGGAAAAACCTTCTCTCATGGTAATAAAATAGGTAGAAAAAAACAGGTTTCTCTGGTTACCAAAGGGGAGAAGAATTGAACCAAGCATCACAGCAGCCATAAGAAGGGTGAGCCCTGTCTTCTCCTTATTGATTCTCTTTGAAACATTGGGCAGACGGTAGAGAAAAACAGGGAACAGGTACAATGGGGAGAGAATGAATATCGTTGAGAGCAGTATGTGAAATCCAACCCTGCCACCCTTCTTAACACCAAGATCCATGATCCGTTTAATCAGACCAGACCTGTCAAGTGTGGCTGCAAACAAAAGGAAGATAAGATTCAACATGAAGAATTTCAATCCCAGTATAACCACTATTCACCTCCAGAAATATATCGTTTAATAACAGAGTAAACAGGACCTTCAGGCGTAAGCCTGCTCTGGAACAGATTCAGCCCATCTATTGTGAAATCCTCTGGATTCCTTAGATGAAGCGAAGTAAAACCCACCCTTCCATACTTCACCCTTCCAAAGGTAACATGGGGAACGAATGTATTTTCTGGCTTTACAATGTGCTTCAGCCTGTTATATACCTTTTTATGTAGTTCCTTTAATTCCTCTTCACCCTTCTCAAGACCCACCCACAAAACCCTTGGTCTGGAAAGTGAGGGGAAGGCAGAAACACCTGAAAGCCTTGCCTCAAATGGCTTGAACTCATGTTCTATTCCATCCAGAAGCCTTATTATTTCTTCAGGTTCACTCTCACCAATAAAAAGGATTGTTATATGAAGGTTTTCCTTCTCCACCCACTTAACCCGACCCTTCACACTTATCCCTTTTTTCAACTGAACAATCTTTCTCTTTTCACTTTCTGGAATTTCAACACCAACAAACAGTCTCATTTCTTTTTAAGCCTCCTGTAAAGCATAAAGAGAAGGTATGTTGATGACTCAATCTTCACCCTTCCCCTTGGCGGTCTGAATATCCTTCTTTCAACAATGGTCTCTCCATTTATGTGAACACCCATGTAAACAAGACCCACTGGTTTTTCAGGCGTTCCTCCAGTTGGGCCTGCAATCCCTGTTGTTGAGATACCTATATCTGTTTTGAAGACCTTTGCAACCCCCTCTGCCATTTCTTCAGCAACCTGTTCACTGACAGCCCCATACTTTTTTATGTTTTCAGGCGAAACATTCAGAAGTTTTATTTTTGCGTCATTTGAGTAGGCAGTGATGCCACCCATGAAATAATTTGAACTTCCGGGAACATCTGTTATCAAACTTGCAACAAGTCCACCTGTACATGATTCTGCAACGGAGATTGTGTACCCACCTTTTCTAAGCATTTTTCCCACAACCTCTTCAATCTCTATGTCTTCCTCTGCATACACATAGTCTTCTATCGCCCCTATCACTCTTTCTCTGATATTTTGAATCTCCTCCGGGTTATCTGGCATTATCTTCAAGTCAACACCCCTCCACGAGGGATAGAAGTGGAAACCTTTCATATCCTGAAAAACGCTTGAGAGTATCTCGTGAAGCATCCTCTCCGTTATGCCACATGTCCTGAATGTTAGATGTGGTGTCCTTGAGGTGAAAATTCTGCTTATAAACCTATCAAATATATTCTTCATCTCCTCAGGAACACCAGGCATAAGCAACAATTCTCTATTATCAATCTTTATAAGCATGCCTGGTATCATGCCAACATCATTCTCAATCTCCTCTGCTCCCTTTAATAACATATATCCTTTTTCACTCTGCATACATTCAAAACCAAAGTATTCTGCAATTACACAGGTTGTTATGTCATCACCTGTTGGTCCCAGCCCACCTGTTATTATCAGCAGGTCAACCCGTGGCAGGGAATAATCAAGTGCCCTGATAATACCTTCTCGCTGGTCAGGAACCTGTATCCTCAATTTAACAGTATAACCCGATGCGGTAAGTTTCCTTGATATATAAAGGGTGTTTGTATCAACCACATCACCAGAAACAACCTCATCCCCTATTGCAATTATCCCTGCCTTCATGGCTTCACCATACTCCTTATCTTTGAAATCCTTTTACCCTTTATCAGGCCTTCAAGGTCAATAATAACCGCAATCTCATGATTAAATTCTCCAAAACCCTTTACATACTTCATGGGAAGCACATCAGGTTTGGGATAGAAATTTAGATTATTGATACCCACAATGTTCCCAACGACAAAACAAACATCAGGGATTGAAGAAGGAAAAATTAGATGATGTCCCTCTTCATTAAGTTTTAACATCTCTGGCAATCCAACAACCAGATACACGTTCCCCCTGTGTTTTGTATAACCCCTTATGTAAAAAGGAGCACGGGGAATCTTTCTTATCCTCTGCTTCTTACCCACCTCTTTAATATCATCAATGGGTACACCCATCAGGCTATTATCAACATAAAATAAAAGGATATTCATACAAGGTATCTTTCAATCATCCTTTTTAGAAGTTTTGCAGTATTAAGCATTTCCTCTGTAAGGCTTCTAAACTCCTGCATTGCTGCCATCTGCTCCTCTGTGGAGGCTCCTATCTCCTCCATTGCAGAGGCAGTGCTTGAAAAACTCTTGTTTATTTTATCAATCCCCTCAAACAATACTGATATATTCTTTACCTCTTCCCTTATGGTGTCTGAAACCTGATTGGTCATTGTTGTTGTGAGTGTCACATCCTCTGAAATCTTCTGGAGGGACTTGTTTATTGTATCAAGGTATTCTATTGTACCAGAAAGTTTACCCCAGCTTGTCTGGGTTACATTCTTAAACTCATCCACAGCACTCTTAACCCTGTCCAGACTCTCAAGAACCTGCTTCAGGTAATTCCTTGACTGATTGGACAGATTTCTTATCTCCTCAGCAATCACACCAAAACCCTTACCGTGTTCTCCAACCCGTGCAGCCTCAACCGATGCATTCAATGCAAGAAGGTCAGTATCCTCTGCGACCTCTGAAACCATATCAGCAAACCCCATAATCTCTTCGCTTGCCTTTATCAACATCTCCATTTTATTGTTGAGAACCTCCACAGACCGCATGTTTTCCTCAACTGTGGAGAGTACCTCAAGGGTATTCCTCGCACTCTCATTTGCTATGTTCTCTGAATCCTGTGCTATCTTCTGGAGCATCTTAACCTGCGACTCAATGTTTTCTGCCATTGAAGTGAGGGTCTCTGCATCAACCTTTATTTTTTCCATCTCATTACTTGAATTGTTGATTTCTGTATTTATGGATTCTATACTTGCTGATATTTCCTGAACAGAGGCAGTCAACTCCTCTGTGGTGGAAGATATGGTTTCTGCAAAGTCAGAAACCTTTTTAGAAATTTCATACACCTTTGAAGATATCCCCTTTACCACATCAAGGAATTGATTGAAGTTTTCTGCGATTGTTTCAATCTCATCACCTGTTCTTATAATGAGTTTTCTGTTGAGGTCAGGATTTTCGGACAAGAACCTGGAAAAGGCAGAATTTATCTGGAGGATGGGTTTAAGCACAAAGGAGGAATAAAAATATATGAAGGCAATTGAAAGTAAAAGCCACAAGGCACTTCCAGGATTGTCCTTGAAAAATATTCCAACGAGGAAAGAGAATAAGACAAGCACAATCAACGGAACAAACAATTTGTATCTAAGTGGAATACCCTTGAATGATTCTTTGTACCCGGAAAACACTGGAACAAGGATACTGAAGGCAATGAAGTATGTAATCAAACCAACAACAAGCCCAATTACTACATTCAGAACCATTCCCTTGAAAAACAGGTTTATGGGAAGCAGCTTAATCTTTGTCTGGACAAGGAGAAAAAGAACAGGTGAAAAAAGGA
The DNA here is from genome assembly GCA_003646055.1 of bacterium. GTDB lineage: Bacteria > Hydrothermota > UBA3072 > UBA3072 > B12-G15 > B12-G15. The sequence continues at coordinate 22,655 of QNDZ01000002.1, read as the reverse complement.
CATAGTCAAGAAACTTATGAAGACCCAGATACTGGGGTGTCCAGTACACCGACCTTATAACCCCTTTTCCAACAACCCTTTTCAGGCGAACCCTGTGGAAAATATCATAGGCAATAACAAGAAGTAGTGCAATGACTGAGGCAGATATGTAGAATTTACCAATGGTTTCATCCGGTAACCCAACAAAAAAATGGTATCCATAAAAAAGGAGCGGAACAGCAACCAGGACGCTGAGTAAATTAGAGGTCCACAAAAGTCTATTTATCCACTTCATCATTCACTCCTTTGTTCCTGTTATATTTTCACTCTGCAAAAGTTTCACAGGGTCAAGAATCGCCATAACTTTCCCACTGTACTCTATAGCGCCTTTGAGATAATCAACCTGCAATTCATCTGGAAGATTGTATATAATCTTGCCTTTAAGTTTTATTATTCCATGTATCCTTGTAACCCTCATGGCAACTGATGTTCCGTCAAGGTTCAAAATCATACAACTGGAGCCCTCTGCCTCCACCTGGCCAATCCCGAACATAAGTCCCGGGTCAATAACAGGAAGAACATCCCCCCTGTACTCGCTTATTCCTATAATAAAGGGAGGAAGGTCAGGAGCAGAGATAGGCTCAAGCGCTACAATCTCACTCACATAGTGAAGTGGGACGCAGTAAAATTCACCATTAACCTCAAACCCCATTACCTCTTCTATTTTTCTTATATCTTCAATCCCGCTCCTATCCTCAGGAATTATATTTGAAACATCCTTTGACCTTATAAGTTGTTTTATCTTCTCCTTTTCAACCTTCTTCTTATCAATCCTCTCCCTCACTTCCTGTGCCTTTTTCTCAACACCTTTTGTCTGTTTCTTCCCCTCTTTTTTCCCGGTGGTTTTCTTTACCTTCTTTACATCCTTCTGGAGAATCTTCTTAAAACTTAACTTACGTTTTTTATCTGCCATTTCACACCATCCTTAAATCCTCTGCAACTGCATCTATGATGTCTTTATCTATCTTTTCCAATTCCATGCTATATCCAGCAAACAGGGCATTCTGGCAGAGGTTGTTTATATTCCTGGGTATTCCCCTGCTGTATTTGTATATCTTATCAACTGCACTATCTGTGAATATCTTCTTTTCTGCACCAGCAACCTTCAACCTGTGATTGATATATTCTATTGTCTCTTCCCTGTCCAATGCACCAAGAAAGTACCTAACATTTATCCTCTGTCTAACCTGTGGCATCTTTTCTATCTTCTTCTCCATTTCAGGTTGACCAAGTAAAACAATCTGTAATAGTTTTTCCTTTTCCGTTTCAAGGTTGAGAAGTAACCTTATCTCCTCAAGCACCTTTGGTTTCAAAACCTGTGCCTCATCTATCATTGTAACACATTTAACACCACTTTCAACACTTTCCCTCAGAAAGGATTCAAGGAGTGAGAGCATCTTCACCCTGTATCTTGGAACCTTTATGCCTGAACCCTCAAGAAATCCCTCAAGTATCCATCTCAGGAATCCAGCCTGTGTAAAAATAGGATTTGTTATCAGAATAACCCTGTGGCCTGCCTGCTCCAGGTCATTTTTTATGGCATTTGCAAGGAAGGTCTTACCACAGCCAATCTCACCTGTAATCAATGTAAGTCCGCCCCCAATTTCACTTATGTTGTATATAATCCTTGCGTATGCCTCATTGAAATCGTCACTCCTGTATGTGAACCTGGGGTCTGCTGTATTTAGAAAAGGCTTCTCCTTCAATCCCCAATACTCTTCAACCATTCAACACCTCCCTTGCTCGTCTTGTCCAAATATTTTCAGGTCTACGTTCTGAAAGTTCCATGAGAATTCTTTTTCCCTTTTTCGTTTCACCTTTATTGATATAGGAAAGACCCAGGAAAAAGTACGCCTCAAAAAGATTTGGCCCCATCTCTATTGCTTTCTCAAGAAACTCAATAGCATCATCATACATCTCCCTATCGTAATAGACAAGTCCAAGATACATATGGGCATAGAGCAATGCCTCCCTATCTCTGCCATCCCTTATTATCCTGGATAACTTCTCTATTGCCTCACCGTAGATTCCAAGTTTATAATTGATGTATCCAAGATTTGCCCTCACCAGTTGATTCTCCGGGTCAATCTTCAATGCCTGCTGATACACGGCCATTGCTTCATCATACCTCTCAAGGTGGATATACGCCCAGCCAAGAAGTATGTAAATCCTGATGTTGTCAGGTGCAAGTTTCTTCGCCTTTCTCAAAACCTGCATTGCATCCTGATACCTGCCCTGGGTTATGTGCCTCCATCCTTCATCTACCAGGGTCTGTATGTCAACAGAAGAAACAAGTAGCCTTTTCACCACATGTTCAGGCATTGAATGGTCCTTCTCAATCTTCTCTAACTCTAAAAGAACATTATCCAGATAACTCTGAAACTGCTTTATCTCCATTTTTATCTCTGATATTAACTTCTGTCTCTCAAGTGCATCACCAGAGGACTTTATTTTCTTCAGGAGTTTCTCTATTCTCTCTATCATTTTACAGCAACCATGTTTACTATACCCTCTGGAATATCCTCAAGGGGGAGGACCTCATCAACACATCCAGTATCTATTGCTGCCTTTGGCATTCCAAAGATTACTGATGTCTTCCTATCCTGGGCAATAACCTTTCCTCCTCTGGTCTTAATCTCCCTAACCCCCATTGAACCATCCTTGCCCATGCCTGTGAGAACCACACCAATTGTCCTTTTACCAGATACAGAGGCTGCAGATAACATGGTGATGTCTGCTGCAGGTCTCACCCCGTGCATGGGGGCATCATTGGTAAGATGTATTATCCACTCCTCACCTATCTTCATATGATAACCTGAAGGTGCAATGTACACCGTAGAACTTGATATTTTCTCCCCTTCCTCTGCCTCTTTCACTGTTAGTTTTGAAAGTTTATCAAGCCTTTCCGCAAATGGCTTTGTAAATCCCTTTGGCATATGCTGAACAACAAGGATACCTGCCCTTAAATCACCTGGAAGTCTCGGGATTATATAGGAAAGCGCCTTTGGTCCACCAGTGGAACTCGCAATAACAACGATTTTCTCCATATCACCTGGAAGGGCTTTAAGTGTCTCACCCCTCTTCAATGGGGTTTTCAATGCCCTCACATTCACATGGGAAACAGCCTTCACCTTTTCTATAATTTTCTCTTTCACATCCTTCAATCGTATGGATATAGGCCCACCAGGTTTTGTGATAAAATCAAGTGCGCCCCTATCAAGTGCCTCAAAGGTTATGCTTGCATTCTCCACTGTGTAGGCACTCACCATTATGATTGGGGTGGGCTTCTGCTTCATTATCCTCTCAACTGCCTGAATGCCTGTCATAACGGGCATCTCCACATCCATGGTAACAACATCAGGGCTCAATAAATTAACCTTCTCAACAGCCTCCTTACCGTTCCTGGCAACATCTATCACCTCTATATCAGGGTCCGATGAAAGAATCTCCCTGAGCATCTTCCTCATGAATGCAGAGTCATCCACCACCAGAACCTTTATCTTCCTCATATCACCTTCTCTCCTGCTTTGTACGATGTTACCCTCACCTCTCCAGATTCAAGATTAAACTCCATGCTCCTTCCATAATCTCCACCCACATCCTCTCCAGTTATGCTCACCCCCTCCTGCTCAAGAATCTTTCTTGCAATCTCAATATTCCTCTTACCAATGGCACTATCAGGATTTTTCAGGAGTTGGGCAAACATAACTGAACCTCCAACAATCTTGGCCTCAAGGTCACTTTTGATAGACCCCCTGTTTACCAGAAATTTCAATGTTTCCCTGATGCCTGGATTCCCATACTTAAAAGGATTATCATCATCACGGGTATTTTCAGGAAGAAGGAAGTGAAGAAGGGCACCCCGTTTCTTCCTCACATCATATATGGCAACACCAACACATGACCCCAGACCCATTGTTACAAGAATGTCTGGCGTTTCTCCATACTTCATTTCACCTATTTTCACAAATATCTTTTTCATGCCTTTCTATATATCCTTTCTCTCAGGTTGTATGGCCTGAACAACTTTACATTTTGACCAAACATCCCCTCCACCTTTCCCAGAATGAGATAGCCGCCACTTTTAAGCCTCCTGTAGAATTCTTTCATTAACTCTTCCTGAAAATCCTTGGAAAAGTATATGAGAACATTCCTGCAGAGTATGATGTCAAACAATCTGTGGAAGGAGGAAAGTTCTTTCAAATCCTGAACCTGGAATTCAACCATCTCCTTGACCCTTTCATTTATGATGTAATTGTCTCCAGCCCTATCAAAGTATTTTGTCTTAACAAAATAAGGGGTCTCCTCAAAGGAGAATTCATTGTAAACACCCTCTTTAGCCTTCTCAATTGCCTGTTCGTCCACATCAGTAGCCAGAATTCTACCTCTTTTCCTTGTTTCAAGGAGTATTATTGCAAGGGTGTATGGCTCCTCACCTGTTGCACAACCTGCACTCCATATATCCACTGGTTCATCCAGTTCTGGTAAAATTTCTCTCTGGATAATCTTAAAGACCTCCCTGTTTCTGAAAAATTTTGTAACATTTATGGTGAGTGCGTTCTTAAGTCTTTCAAGTTCCTCCTTATCAGTCCTTATTATCCTTGCATATTCAGCATAACTTGTAACCTTCAAAGAACGCATTCTTGAGTTTAACCTCCTCTTAAATGGCCTTTCCTTGTAATTGTCAGGGTCAAAATTGAGAAGTTCCCTTATGGTCTTTTTAAGAAGATTAAATTCCCATTCCATAATCCTTCTGGAGTATCTCTATATTTCTTTTCACCACCTCGTTGTCAGGGTCAAGGTCAAGGGACATTGTATAGTATCTAAGAGCCTCTTTCACATCACCTCTTTTCAGCACAATGTTTCCCATCTTGAAATAAATCTCCCAGTTTTCAACCCCAAGTGAGGAAAGTTTCTTATACTCATCCATTGCAATCTTGTAATACCCATTCCTGTAATAAAAATTAGCAAGGTTCATTCTTGCAGGTATGTATTCTGGATTGAGTTCAAGTGCCTTTTTGAACATACTTTCTGCCTGCTCATATTCGTCTGTTTCTTCATAAAGTCTTCCCAGATTGTTGTAATATTCTGGAAAATCAGGGGAAGCGGTCAGACCCTCAAGCATGTGATTAAGGGCATCGGGTATATTCCCCTCAATCCTTTCAATCAGTGCAAGATAGTATCTGGCTATGGGATTCTCAACCTCAAGTTCCAGGAATTTTTCAAGGTCTTCTCTGGCCTCCTTCAGATTACCAAGATAGAATCTCACAATACCCCTGTTCAGATAGAGGATACCCACATCCTTCCAGTGCTCAATTGCCTCATTGAGAACCTCCTCCGCCCTGTCAAGTTTCCCCATCCTTTCAAGGAATACGCTCAGGTTTGAATAAAGGCTCGGGTGCTGGAATCCACTGTTTATTGCCTCTTCAAGCAACTCAACAGCCCTTTCTCCTTCACCCTTCAGGAATTTAATTATTGCAAGGAAAAATCTGCTTCTTGAATTTGCAGGGTCAATTTCAAGTATCCTCCTGAACTCTCTCTCTGCCTCATCAAGCATGTCCATGTGGAGGAATGCGATACCCAGATTCTCATGTTCTGATATTCTTGTAAAAGCCCTCTCCTTTGAGATTGGCGGAGGTTGTGCTGCCTTCACATAACCCTTCTCAATCAATGAGGCAAGTGCCTTCATTGCTACAAACTCATCCATCCTTGTCAGTTCAAGTGTTTCTTCAACTGTCCTGTTACCATCTATGATTTCATAAACCCTTCTTTCTTCGTCCTTCAGTGATTCAGGCTTCACATGTGTCCTTGTCAAAATGTCTTTCATATCTGGAAACTGGACAACCCCGAGTTCATCAATAATACGTGCAGCATCAAGGAGAAGGTCTTCTGGTTTTATCTTGATTGAGGCAAGCCTTTTAACCTTATTCACACCGGGTTCAAAATTGAATATCCCCTCTTCCCATTTAAAAACATAGAATAAAACCTGCTTTATCTGCTCCGCAAGGGCCTCCCTCAGGGTCTCCTCATCAACATACCCCCTTTCATAGAGGATTTCTCCAAGTAATAAGTCTGGCTTGCTCTTCTGTATTTCAAGGGCCTCATTCAACTGGTCTTCTGTAATCTTCTCCCTTGCAATAAGGATGTCCCCTATTTTATCCGCCTTTGAAACTGAACCTGCACCTGTTATTTCTCCATCCTCAAAGTAAATATATACTATTTCCTCTCCATTGGTGATGCTCAGAACACCTGTTTTCCTTCCCATAGAGAGCATCTGCATCACATCTGGTATTGAGGCCTCTTTTAAAGAACCCTTTATAGCCATTCTACAATTCCTTGGTTATTCTGAGGTTTACATTCTCAATGTTTATGTCGTATCCCTCAATCTTTGAAACCTCACCCTTTATCTCTTCAGGTGGCTCAGATACTTTGGTCTTCTCAGGTTCTTCAACCTTTTCTTCTTCTACTGCCTTCTCTTCAGCCTCTTCTTCTATCTTTTCAACAGGCTCCTCCAGTGACAACTGTTCCTCTACAACCTGCTCCACCTCCCCAACCTCTTCAACCTCTTTAACCTCTTCTACAACCTCTTCCTCTATCTCCTCAACCTTTTCTTCGGAAGGAATCTCCTCCTCAGCTTCTTCAACCACCACCCTTCTGCTCTTTGTATTCGCATAAAACTCTACCTCATAAAATCCACCTTTTACCTTCTCAAGCCCCTCCTCATAATCAACATCCTTACTGTAATCTCCCATTTCAATAATCACTTTCAACATTGCCTTTTTCACTTCTATATCAGGCTCATCAAGTACAAAAAGCCTGTTATCAGGGATATCCAGTCCTGTTATCCCCTCTGGTGACCGGGTGGAAGTGAAAATGATGCACTTATTTGAATTCTTCTTAAAAAATGGCTTCAAATCAACACCACCCTTAGTTGAAATCCTGTCAACATCATCAAGGAGAATGATGTCACATTCTGAAAGTGTGGCAAGCATTCCTTCAGGGTTCTGGATTAAACTGGGGAGCCCTGCATAACCAACAATCACCTGGGGATGATTCCTGAAGAGTTCAACAGCAATGGCATTCAAATGGTGGGTCTTACCATATCCTCTCTTTCCAACTATTCCATAAACACCTGCCCATTCAATCTTTTTCTCAACAAAATCCTTTATGAATGAAAGCACATCCTGATTCCCCTTACCAGAAACAAGGGAATCAAGTCCCTTCTCCCAATCAAGATACCTGGAAAAATTTGTTTTAAGTTCCGACCTCTTCTCAAGTTCACCTATCCTCCTGTCAAGTTCAAGTATTTTATCGGGATTGAACAGGTCTGTTTCTATCTCCTTCCGTTCCTCATCTGTAAGGAGTGCAGGGTCAATCAGTCCATATCTTCTCTGGAGTTCAACAAGCCTCTGCACATCTGTTGTGAAGGATACGAACTCCCTTGTAATATCCTCAATTGGTCCATCTATTACTTTCTTTAGCCTTTCGCAGTTAAACCCCTTCATCTCCCAAACATAGAGTTTTGCCCTGTACTCCTCCCTCAACTCCTCCTCAATTGACCTCTCCTGTGTGATTGAGGGCATATCCTCCTCAAGTGACTTCACCAGGTCTCTGAACTGCTCACCCTCAAGATGTGCCTCTGTCTTCTCCTCTGCTCCACCACCAATCTCCATACTCTTAATATAGCCTATCAGTTCCCTTATTGTTTCACTTCTGGATTGGATTGCAGAATCCCTGATATCCTCTGATAAATCAGGAAACATCTTACTAACTATCTCTTCCCTGTCCTTTCTCATGAGTTTTCTTATACCCATACTCACACCACCCCTGATTCCACTCAGCACCCTTTCTGGAATATCAAGTTTATCAGGTGGCTGGCTACCAGTAACAATCACCTGGGTTCCAGCATCAATCCAATCCTGAAACTGTATAAAGAATTTTTTGACCCAATCATCATTAAAGGAGACAAGGTCTATATCAAGTATAATCACATACCTGTATTCTTCTTTCAAGGGAAACGTTAAATCTGCCAGTTCAGATGGCTTCAACAAAAGGACATCTTCACCTGGCTTGAATATACTCCTGATTATTGTGCTCTTCCCACTCCCTGGCTTACCAAAGATGTACACAGGATTATATTTACCCGGGCTCTCAACCACCTTCTGGAGAAAATCAAATATCTCTTTATTAAATTCAAAAATGTAGGTATCCATCATATCCCCAGTTTTTCCTTAACCTTCTGGAGGACGAGTGTTCCAACAGCCTTGAATGTCTCAGGAACACCCATACCCTGAATTGCTATTGCCTCAAAATATCTGTATTTATTCTCAGGGTTGAGTGCCTTCTGGAGTTCCTCAACACTCACAATCTCGTTCAGGTCCCTCTTGTTGTACTGGAGTACAATAGGGGTATTCTCAACATCAAGACCATTTGCTATCATATTTTCAAACATATTCTCAAGGCTCAATATATTGTCCTCAAATCTCAGCACCTGTGAATCAGCAACAAACACAACCCCATCAGCACCCTGTAAAACAAGTTTTCTGGTCTCATTGTAATAAACCTGCCCGGGAACAGTGTAAAGCTGGAACCTTGTTCTGAATCCTCTGTAATTTCCAAGTTCTATGGGAAGGAAATCAAAGAAAAGGGTTCTGTCTGTCTCTGTTGCAAGAGAGACAAGGTCACTCTTCTTCTCTGCAGGAATCCTTGTGAAAAGATACTGGAGGTTTGTGGTCTTCCCTGCCCTTCCAGGACCATAATAAACAATCTTGCAGGTTATCTCCTTGGAGGCAAATTTAATTATTGACATAACCCTCCATTATCCTGAGAAGATGAACTGCATTCTCATAAGGATCCCCTGAAAAGAGTGCCTGTGAAACAGCAATTCCATCAACACCTGCCTTCATAACTCTACCAACATTATCATGGGTGATCCCACCAACTGCAACAACAGGTATATTCACAGCCTCTTTAATTCTCTTTAAACCTTCAATCCCAATAATCATTGCCTGTTTTGTTTCCGACCTGAAAACACTCCCTGCGCCTACATAGTCTGCACCTGCTTCTTCACCCACTAAAGCATCCTCTAAACTCCTTGCTGTCCACCCTATAACACCATCAAAAATCCTCCTGACCTCTTTAACAGGCAGGTCATTTTTCCCGAGATGGACACCATCTGCCCCTATGGCAAGAGCAATGTCCACCCTATCATTCACAATAAGTTTTGCACCTCTTTCCCTGCATATTTTCAGTGTCTCCTTTGCCTTTTCAAAAAAATCAGCACCTGTCAGTCCCTTTTCCCTTATCTCTATGACCCTCACACCTCCCTGTATTGCCCTTTCAATCTTTTCAAAGAACCTGCCTTCCATATACCTGTCATCTGTAATCCCTATGATTCTAATATCCCAGTCCAGCAAGGTATCCAGTATGTATATCTCCCTTTATAAAACCTTCACTTTCAAGGATTTTTTTATGCAAGGAAGCAGTTGTATCAACACCTTCAATCACCAATTCATCAAGTGCCCTCTTCAGCCTCTCAATGGCCTCCATTCTATCCCTGCCATGCGCGATCAATTTCATAAGGAGTGAATCATAGTAAGGGGGTATTCTGTATCCCTGATAAATGTGCGTATCAATCCTTATTCCAGGACCACCTGGAAAGTGGACTGTCTCTATTTTCCCCGCACTTGGGACAAATCCCTTCTCAGGGTTTTCAGCATTTACCCTAACTTCAATGGCATGGCCTGTAAACTTAACATCCTTCTGCTTTAAACTCAACTTCTCTTCCATTGCAACACGTATCTGTTCCTTCACAAGGTCAAAACCTGTTATCATCTCTGTTACAGGGTGTTCAACCTGTATTCTTGTGTTCATCTCCATAAAGTAAAAATTCCTGTTCCCATCAACAATAAATTCCATTGTTCCTGCTGAGAAATATCCAATCGCCTTTGCGCCCTTCACAGCAACCCCACCCATCTTCTCCCTCATCTTCTTATCAACTATTGGTGAGGGTGATTCTTCTATCAACTTCTGATGCCTCCTCTGTATGGAGCATTCCCTCTCTCCCAGATGGATTACATTACCGTGCATATCCCCAATAACCTGGACTTCAATATGTCTGGGATTCTCAATGTATTTTTCCAGATAAATTCTACCATCACCAAATGCCGCCTCTGCCTCTGTGGATGCCATCCTGTAAGAGAGAGCGAGTTCCTTTTCATCCCTTGCAATCCTCATCCCTCTTCCACCACCACCACTCACAGCCTTCACAATCACAGGATAACCTATCTCCTTTGCAATGGTGAGGGCCTCGTCAAGGGACTGGAGAGGGCCATCACTTCCAGGAACAACTGGAACACCAGCGTTTTTCATCATCCTCTTTGCCTCGGACTTGTCCCCCATTGCCTTTATTGCCTCTGGTGGTGGACCAATAAAAATAAATCCACTGTCAATGCAGGTCTCTGCAAAATTTGGGTTTTCTGCAAGGAAACCATAACCAGGATGTATTGCATCAGCACCTGTTATCTCAGCAGCAGCAATGAGCATTGGAATATTCAGATAACTTTTGTTCACCTGTGAAGGACCAATTCTCACAGACTCATCTGCAAGAAAAACATGGAGTGATTCCTCATCTCCCTCTGAAAAAACAGCCACGGTTTTTATACCCAATTCCTTTGCAGCCCTGATAACCCTGACGGCTATTTCACCTCTGTTTGCAACAAGGATTTTCTTTATCATCAGATTTCAGTCCACCCTGCGTCTGAGGTTGATTCAATCCCTTTAAGCCTCATCTTGAACTCGTCTGGATTGGTTGCATTGGTAATAGCGGTTTCGTAATCAATGAGTCCCTGCTTGTAGTAGGTCATTATACACTGGTCAAAGGAGTGCATGCCATACTGGTCACCCTCAGTAATCGCCTGGGGAATCTTAAGGGTCTTCACCTCATCAAGCAGGTATTCCCTTATTGTTGCAGTAGATACAAGTATCTCTGTTGCAGGAATTCTGCCCTTACCGTCCTTGAGTGGAAGAAGCCTCAAAGAAATAACCCCTACGAGGGTGGCCGCAAGAAGAACCCTTACATGTTGTTGCTGATATGGGGGATAAAAACTTATAATCCTGTTGATTGTTTCAGCAGCATTCAGTGTATGAAGTGTGGAAAGCACAAGATGGCCTGTATCAGCAGCCTTGAGTGCTATGTCCATGGTCTCAACATCCCTTATCTCACCTATCATTATAACATCAGGGTCCTGCCTCAAAATATATCTCAGGGAACTTGCAAAGGAGAGGGTATCTGTACCAACCTCCCTCTGAGAAATGATTGACTTTTTATCCCTGAAGAGATACTCAATCGGGTCTTCAACCGTGATAATGTGCTTTGCCGTGTTCTGGTTGATGTGTTCTATCATTGCTGCAAGGGTTGTTGACTTACCAGACCCCGTTGTCCCTGTTGCAAGTATCAAACCTCTGGGAGACATTGCAAGGTCTTTCAGTATTGGCGGAAGATTCAGTTCATCAATACTTTTTATAGTGTGAGGAATTGTTCTCATTGCAATGGCAATGCTCCCCCTCTGGATATAGACATTCACCCTGAACCTTGCAAGCCCGGGAATACCAACAGCAAAGTCTGCCTCTTTTTTTGCAACAAACTTCTGCTGATTCTCCTTTGTCATGAGTGATGCAGCAATCTTCCTCAGGTCATCCACAGTTAAGGGGTTCATGTTCAGGGGAGCCAATCTTCCGTGAATTCGGAGAATTGGAGGAAGACCAACCTTTAAATGGAGGTCTGAAGCCTCCATTTTTATCATCTTCTCCAGAATAGGTCTTATCTCCATATCACCTCCGATTATACAGGTTCAATCAGGAATAGTTCCTGACCGTATTCAACTGGTTCCTCATTCTTAACAAGTATTTCCACAATTCTTCCGCTCACCTCTGATTTTATCTCATTCATAACCTTCATTGCTTCTATAATGCAGACAATTTGTCCTGGTTTGACGATATCACCAACCTCAACGAATGGTGGAGCATCAGGTGCAGGTGCCCTGTAGAATGTACCAACAAGCGGAGCCTTTATTGACACAAGGTTGGACGGCCTCTTTTCTTCCTTCTTCTCTTCAACCTTTGATTCTGTCTCCTTCACAGGGGGTGGTGCCTCCTTTTCCACCACCTGTACAGGAGTTGACTGAACCACCCTTGACCCATTCTTGCTGATTCTAATCCTTGTTCCAAAGCGTGAGATTTCAATCTCGCCTATGTTGCTCTGTTCAACAATCTCAACGAGCTTTCTAATAAACTCTATTTTCATAGCCACCTCACTTTTTGTTAATTTTAAGCCAAACACAAGGTTTAGTCAAGAAGAAATATTCTATACCTGCTGATAAATCTTTAATTTTATGCAGAGCGTCCAGGCTGTTGACCATATATCCAGGGGTTTGATGAATCCCTTTTGCTGAAATTACAATGTATGCTGAATATCTGGACTTATCTAATTAAAAGATTAATGGAAGAAGGAGAACAAACACTGCAATCCCTGCAATATCAGACAAACTCGTTATCAATGGAACAACAAAGTTTGACGGGTCTCTCCCTATCCTTTTAACAGATGAGGCAAGAATGAATGAGAAAATACTCATCAAAACAGAAAGGGGAACCATTATAAGGAGCGTGAGCATAAAAAGTGGATAAATCTCAGGTTTCCCTATACTGAGCAGTTTTGCAGTGATAAAACTGATACCTGCAACAGGCACAACAAGGATTACCCCCATCCAGAATACTGCGATGATGTTGTCCCACACATATCTGTTCCACTTAAATGGTTTTGAAAATCCAAGATACAGAGCAGATGTAAGCCTCATCCCTGCAATGGATGCCATGCTACCAACCTTTGAAATAATCTGGGGTATAAGAACAAAAAGATAGGGAAGGCCTGCGAGGGCACTTTCCTGATTGTGCAGAAAAAGGCCTGCAATGATACCAAGTACTCCGCATGTTATAAGAACAGGTGTGGATTCAATGAATATACTCCACCATCTGTATCTGTTGGGGATTGCAAGCCCCACTGCTATAAAACCCACAGGAAGCAATACATTGTCGGGCATGGTGAACCTTCTCAGAAGGATGGTTGCAACCCAGATGGAAGAAATGGCAATGCCATCCCCAACCACTGCAATTGCAGGGGAAATGATATCATCAGGGTCAAGTCCTCTACGGAAGGAAAGAATGGCAAGGCTTAATGTGAAAGGTATCATAATGGAACTGGACAGAACACCGCTGAAAAGCCCAATCATTGAAAGTTTCCACATCCCAGCAGATGAAAGTTTTAGAAGCACAGAGAGAAGATGGGCAAACATACCAAAGAAACCCGAGAATACAAAACTCAGGGAAAATGCACCGGATATATTGTTCAAAAGAAGTGCAGAAGGCCTGAACGTAGGTTCAAGGGAACCAAGATGCAGAAGGGAACTTATCCTTGAACCAAATGATGCACCAACATCTCCTCTAAGGTCAAGTATTGCAGGAACAAGAATGATAACCCCTGGGATGAGCATTATCACCTCTTCCATTCTGCCAAGAATACCACCTGCAAAAGCACTTCCCAGAACTGTGAGCAGGAGGAGTGGGGTTGACTCTGTTAAAATTTTCTTAATAACCTTACTTTTTCTTTTTCTCCGTTTTTTTGACATAGGATTGTATCTTCCTTATTGCAACATCCTTTCCCTTGAGAAAAATCCTGTCCCCTTTTTTAAGAACCGTCTTTGAATTTGGATAAAAAATCCAGTCATCCCCCCTTCTTATTGCCCTTATAAAGAACCCTGTTTCTTCGGGTATTCTTGCCTTCTCAAGGGATTTACCATCAACAGGACACTCCTCCTCAACATCCATAACCTTCATGATAAAATCCCTTCTGTATGCAGCCTGAACAATGGGATGGACACCCCTTGAAACAATCTCAACCATGTCGTCAATTCCATCAGAAATCTCCTTCACTGCCACACCAATCTGGAGGAGAGAGGAAAGTTGCTCAACATCCTTTCTGGGTAGTCCCTTTGCAGCATAGATGGTGAGAACCCTCATATTGTACGCAACTTCCCTTATCTCATCCCTCAATCTCTGTGCCTCCTGTGCAAGTTCCCTGTCATCCTGGAGTATGGCTGCATACCCAAGTTCAACCATAAGGTCGGTCAAATCCCTCAACCTTACAAGCATCTCCTTGAGATTCTTACCCTTTCTCATTTATTCCTCCTTCTCAGGGGACTTCTTTTTATAAAGGATTCTGGGCTCTTCACCCCTGAACAGTCTCTTTATATTCCCCCTGTGCTTGTATATAACATAGATGCTTATTATACCTGTGAAAACAAGTATTACAGGGTCAACATTTCCACTGGACTTAAACGCATATATTGAATAGAAAAGCGGAAAGGTTATTGCAGCCATTATTGAGCCAACAGACACAATCCCTGAAATAAGTAAGAATAGTACCCATACACCAAACGATGAAAGAATGGCAGCAGGGAGTAATCCAAGGAATGAACCAAAACCTGTGGCTATTCCCTTACCACCCTTGAACTTTAAATATGGTGTCAGGGTATGTCCAAGAATAGCACCAATTGCTGAAACAAGTCCGGGATACATTCCGTAATGTTTCCAGAACAGAACCGGTATGAGCCCCTTTAAGAAGTCCATTAAAAAGACAAAAATCCCTTCCTTCTTACCTACCGCTCTGAACACATTGGTTGCACCAATATTACCACTCCCCACCTCTCTGATGTTTATTCCTTTTGCCTTTGCCACAATAAAACCAAAGGGAATACCTCCAAGTAGATAAGAACTGATAAAAGCAAGCACATATACAAGCACTAAATTCATGGTCTCTCTCCTTTCGGTATGATTCTTATTGGAATACCAAAAAAGTCCATACCTTCCCTCAATGACCTTTCAAGATACCTTATGTAAGAACTATTAAGGGCTTCAGGAATATTCATATAGAGTATGAACCTGCCAGGGCCTTCCTCATATATCCTGTAAATCCTGACAACCTTCCTTCCATGCATGGGTGGTGGAAACCTTCTCAATGCATCCCTCAAGATTCTGTTCAGTTCCTTTTTGCTTCTCCTCATCCTTCTTCTCTTTGCCACATCAATTGCAACCTTCAATGTTTCATTCACACCTTCACCTGTCATAGAAGATACCATAAGAAAAGGGGCATAGGAGACAAAAGACAATTCATTCTGGAAGTATTCAAGCACCTTTTTTCTCATCTTCTTTGGTATAAGGTCAACCTTTGTTAGAACAATAACAAGCCCTTTGAGCCCCTCCTCAACAAGGGATATAATCCTCTTATCCTGCCTTGTTACAGGTATGGAGGAGTCTATTAAAACGAGTGAAACATGAGACCTTTCAATGCTTCTCACTGTTCTCAGCATTGTATAATATTCAATTGCCTCTTTCATCATCCTTGACTTCTTTTTCAAACCACCAGTATCTATGAGTGTAATCCACTGCTTCCCTATCTTTACTGGCGTGTCTATACTATCCCTTGTTGTTCCAGGTATCTCTGTAACTATACTTCTTTCATAACCAAGTATGGCATTCACAAATGAGGACTTCCCCACATTGGGTTTACCAACAACTGCTATTCCAAACCCCTGGACAGGTTCAATACCCTCAAGCCCCTCTATAACCCAATCAAGCATGTCCCCTATTCCAATCTTATGAAATGCAGATATGGTGAAAATGGGTTCAAAACCAAGTGCAGAGAATTCTGCTTCTACTGAAGGATCCACTCCCTTATCCATCTTAGCTATAATAACAGCAACAGGTTTTTCAGGTGCCTTCTTCTTCAGGTGCTCTGCAATCTCCTTATCAAGGGGATGCAGACCCTCCCTGCCATCCACAACAAACAGGATTTTATCTGCCTCATCAATGGCAAAATCAACCTGCTTTCTGACCTCTGTGGTTATGGGGTCATCTGCAAAACTCAATCCACCTGTATCAATAACTATAAAATGGGTATCCAGATATTCACAAAACCCGTATATCCTGTCCCTTGTAATCCCTGGCCTGTCATCAACAATTGCCTCTCTTCTTCCTGTAAGTCTGTTAAACAGGGTGGACTTGCCTACATTTGGCCTTCCTATGATTGCCACAGCACTCATCCTATAACCCCTGCAAGTTCAGTAATATCTGAAGGAGCAATATAAATCCTTCTACCAGTAAATTTTCTCAGGTCGTTCAGGGAAAAGTCATCTATAAATTTTCCATCACCATTAACAACATCCGGGGGAAGAATAATGTTCTCTCCCTCAATCATTGAAACCATGGCAAGTATATCCCACCCTGGAAGAAGTCCAGCAACAGTAACAGAAGAACCAAGGTATCTGTTCTTAACCACAACGGTCTCAGCCCTCTGGCCAGTGTTTTTGAATTTCTCTTCAAGTTTTATTACAAAGGGTTCAGCAAGCACACCTGTTACAAGAATTGTCCTCCCACTCATCTGTGGTACTTCCATATCTTCAAGACCATCAAGAAACCTTCTCACCATTCCAATCCCGTTCTCTATCTGGGGAAAATCATCGTAATACTCTCTTTTGGGTATCTCTTCATCTGCAAGTATGTAAAACTCATCTGCAAGGTAAAGGAAGGTAATACCAAACTGTGCCCTGAATTTTTCCTGATAGGGTTTTGAAATATCAAGGACTTCCTTAGCCCACTCACCATCCGGTGATATAATAAGTGGAAGTCCCTCTCTATGGCCTGTTAAGCCAACAGGAACAACACCTATGGATAGAACACCAGGATACATTGAAGCAAGGTCCTCAACAGTTGAAAGGTACTCCTCTCCATCATTTATTCCAGGCAGAAGAACAATCTGCGTATGCAGTTTTATACCAGAGGAAATCAACCTCTCCATCTGTTCCTTGACCTTCCTGGCGTTCTTGTTTCTCATTATGGATTCCCTCAAAGAGGGGTTTGTTGTATGAACAGAGATGTAAAGAGGAGATAACCTGAGTCTTTCAATTTTTTTGAAATCATTCTCAACAAGGTTTGTCAGGGTTATAAAATTCCCATAGAGAAAAGACATCCTGTAATCATCATCCTTAACAAATAGGGACTCTCTGGCATCTCTGGGCAACTGGTCCATGAAGCAAAAGATACAGTTGTTCTGGCACCTCCTTATAACAAAATCCTTCACCTGAACACCAAGATCCTGGTCTATCCCCTTTTCAACATAAACCCTGAATATCTCTTCACCCTCTCTTATCTCTATCTCAAGAACCTCATCAGCAGTATGGAATCTGAAATCAAGGGCATCATCAACCCTCTCTCCATTGATTGAAAGTATATACTGGCTTGGTTTCAAACCAGCCTTATCTCCTATTGAACCCTTTTCAACATCTGTTATAAGAAGCATTAAAGCCCTTTAACCTCCAGATTTACAAATTCAACCTCCCCAAACTTTCTCAACTTGTCAAGGTCTATCTTTGTGGTATCCCCCACAATCAGAATGTAAAGTTTGTCAGGGTTTATATATTTTCTTGCAGCCTCAAGCACATCCTCAATACCAACGTTATTTATATTTTCTGCAAGTTTTGAGTAATAATCAAGTGGCATATCCCTGAAGTAGAGATTCACAATCCTGGGGATAAATCTCCAGTCATTGCTGTACCTTGTTATTGTGCTGTTCAGGTAAGAATCCTTTGCTACCTTAATCTCTTCAACAGGAACCTTCTCATCCCTTATCCTCTTTATCTCATTCAAAATGGCATCTATTGCATCCTGTACAGCATCACTCCTTGTAGCACTGAAGGCATAGAAGTGAGGAGGTAAGGGATTTGAAAAGAGGGAAAAGTATGTATATGTACTGTATGCAAGCCCCATCTCGTTCCTTACCTTTAACACAATCCTTGATGTAAATCCACCACCACCAAGTATCTCGTTCATCAGCATCACCCTGTATAAATCTGATGGTTCTACCCTGACCCTTTCCTGTAGAAGGATATATCCCTGCGGGATTTGTAGGTTGTAGAAAAAGACCTTCTTCTGTGGCTCTTCGGAAAATGGCTTCACATCATCCTTGAAACCTTCAGATTTATAATCTGGCTTAAAATCCTTGAACGCACTTCTTATTTCCTCCTCTGTGACATCCCCAACAACACCAATAACCATGTGTTCTGGCACAAAGAACATCCTGTGAATCCTTTGAAGTTTTTCCTTCACCCTGGATTCAAAAACAGTAAAATCAGGTAGAGAACCTGCAGGATGACCATCATATGCAACATAATCAGACAGAATCCACAGTGCCCTTGAAGGGGTTTCAAGATTCTTCCTCCATGTATCTTTAATGTTCTGAATCTCAACCTTCATTATCCTTTCATTAAAGGACGGGTAAAAGAGAGCCTGTTTCAAAAGGTAAAAGGCTGTATCAAGAACCTCCTTCATACAACTCAATCTGATTGTGTAATGGTCAACACCCTGGTCAACTGAAAAGCTTATTGCATTAAAGTCCAGTATGTCAGAGAACTTTTCAGGGGACAAATCCTTTGTCCCTCCCCTTTCCAGCATTGGGGCAAGGAGTTCGCAAACAGCCCTGTCAGTGGGGTCTGTATATAAACGACCTCCCCTCACATAAATTGTGATTTCAACAAGGGGTAGATTATGGTTCTCCTTCAAAAAGATTACTGAACCATTCTCCTTCAACATCTTGATATCCTTACCCACCTCTGGCACATCCCACTTCAGTGGTGGAAACTTCATCCTCTCCACCTCTTTTGCCATTGGTGATTTCATCTCTCCCGCCAGAATTGAAAGGGACAAGAGCCCTATTAACAGAATCTTTCTCATTTCTCACCTCCGAGTGTAACTATTGTTGCCCTATCCAGACTGATGTATTTTTTTAGCACATTCATCACATCCTCTATCTTTATTTCTTCAATTGTCTTGAGAACCTTAAAACTATATTCAGGGTCGCCCATCACCCTCTCATTTGACGCTGCTCCTATTGCCATCCACAACACATTCTTCTGCCATGATAGAATGTCTTTTTTATAGTTGTTCTTTGCCCTTTTAAGTGACCTCTGACTTATGCCTTCCTTCTTTATACTCTCCAGTATGGAAAACACGGAGTCCTCAACCTCCTTGAAATTCTTTCCA
Source organism: bacterium (assembly GCA_003646055.1). GTDB lineage: Bacteria > Hydrothermota > UBA3072 > UBA3072 > B12-G15 > B12-G15. The sequence goes on along the minus strand of QNDZ01000002.1, from coordinate 3,467 downwards.
GGAGCAGGATTGACAAATATGGTCATAAGGGATACCACCTTCTTATCAAAATCCATAACATATGAATTCACAGATGTGGCTATACCTTTATCAACAAGTTCTTGTCTCATTATAGAACTATTACCATCAGTAAGAATCATACTCAGGAGTTCAAGTGCAAAGTAATCCTTTGTACCATAATAAGGGCCATGGAATGCAATCCCCATCCTTGGGGTAGCCCTGAATTCTACGTGTGCCCTTCTTGTGCCTCTCTGCTCTGGCTCCTGTGTTATTCTTATCAGAGGTGGCTTTCTCTTCTTCCATCTACCAAAGTACTTTTTCACGAGTTTTATATCCTTTTCAGGGTAAACATCCCCCGCCAGAACAATGACGCATCTCTCCGGGACATAGTTCTTTTTATAGTAATCCATAACCTCCTGTGGTGTTATATTCATAATGTCACTTTCCCATCCGATAACAGGCCATCTAACAGGAGCGGCTATATAGGCAGTTGCAATGAGATTATCCCAGAGCACAGAGGACGGATTGCCATCACCCATTCTCCTCTCCTCATTAACAACATCCCTCTCTGAATAGAATTCTCTCAACACAAGATTCTGGAACCTGTCAGACTCTGTCTTTGCCCACACCTCTTTTTTATTTGAGGGAAGAAGAAGAAAATACTGAGTTGAGGTATTCCCTGTTGACGCATTCATATTTGCTCCACCCACCCTGTAATAAATCTTCCATATCTCCTCTGAAACCACCAGTTTTTTCTCCTCCTCCTTCAATTTTTTCAACTCTTCTCTAAGTTTACTCCTCTCAAGTGAATCTGCATATGGAAGTTTCTCATAGATATCCCATATCCTCTGGATGATTTTTTTCTCTCTACCATAGTCTATTGTCCCGAGTTTTTTTGAACCCTTGAAAAGCATATGTTCCAGAAGATGTGAAACCCCTGTTATCCCGGGATGTTCCAGATATGAACCAACATCAAACTGCACAACCCCGGCAAAAACAGGGGCTGAATGGTCTTCAACAAAAACAACCCTCAATCCATTATCCAGCACATATTTTGTCACCTCTGGACCACTTAAAACACCTAATATTAAAAATAATAACATATATCCTCCTATTTGAATTTCTTCAGGGTTTCTGCATACTCAGACAACTTCTCCTCCGCAAGTTTGAAAACCTCACTGGCAGGTCTATGGGTGAGCAATTCAATACCCTCTTCAACAGTCTTAACAGAATACAGGTGGAACTTCTTCTTTTTTATTTCCTCCACTACCTCCTCTTTGAGGATAAGTTCATCAACATTGGTCTCTGGTATCACCACACCCTGTTTCCCTGTCAAACCCTTTATTTTACATACATCAAAGAATCCCTCAATCTTTGCATTCACACCACCTATTGGCTGAATCATGCCCTTCTGATTCACTGAACCTGTTACTGCCAGACTCTGGTCAATGGGCACACCTGAAAGGGCTGATATAATGGCATAAAGTTCAGCAGATGATGCACTATCACCATCTATTCCTGTGTAAGATTGCTCAAAGCAAATTGAGGCATTGAGGGAGAGTGGAAACCTCTGTGCAAACCTTTCTCTCAAAAAACCTGCAAGTATTAAAACCCCCTTGGAGTGGATAGGGCCTGAAAGTTGAACCTCCCTCTCTATGTTCACCACTCCCTCATTCCCAATGGATACAGTTGCTGTGATTCTTACAGGTTTGCCAAACTCAAGGTCACCAATGGAATAAATCTCCAGCCCATTTATCTGTCCCACTGCAAACCCATCAACATCAACAAAGATGTCCCCACTCCTTATCATATCCAGGATTTTCTCCTCAATAAGGTTTGACCTTCTGTACCTGTGCTCAATCGCCTCCCTTATCTCCTTCTCAGTAATGAACTTCTTTTTCTTCTGCCTTGCCCAGTAATTTGCCTCCCTCACAACATCAGCAATCCTGTTGAATTCAGTTGAAATCTTCTTTCTGTTCTCTGCAAGCCTGACCCCATACTCAATCAACCTCAGAACCGCATCCTTCTTTACAGGAAGAAGTTTCTCATCCTCGGATACCTTCTTAATCACATATGCATACTGCATTGCAGATTCCTTACACAAATCCATCTCATTATCAAAATCAGCCCTCACCTTGAAGAGCTTACCAAATTCAGGGTCGTTGTTATAGAGGAAAGTATAAAGATAGGGTTCGCCTATCATAATCACCTTCACATTTATCCTTATTGGTTCAGGTTTCAATCCTGTGAGGGCGAAGATTCCAGGATACTCTCTTGGCTGGATTTCAAGTTCACCATTACGCAGTGTCCTTTTCAATTTCTCCCAGACACCTGGCTCGGTGAGTACATCATATGCATTCAGGACGAGAAAACCTTCATCGGCCTTCAGGAGTGAACCTCCCCTTATCATTGTAAAATCTGTTCTTATAGCACCATTACTATCAGTGGTCACCTCTATGGTGCCAAACAACTTGTTAAAGGTTGGAGAGTTTTCAAACACCACCGGGGCAGTCTTCACATTACTGTTGTCCACAAGAAGGTTAACCCTGTACTTCAAAGGGAAACCCTCGGATTTAATAATGTTATTCAGGTCACCCATTAAATCTTCAAGAAATGCATCAAGAAACATCCCAACCTTTTTATCCCTGAAATTCTCCTTGAGTTCAGCAATCTTCATTTCAACCAGTGGCCTTAAAACATCCATTATTGATTCTTCAAGTTCAACTGCCGCCCTCTTATTCTCATCAGATATTGTTTTGAGAACTGTCTGGAGTTCAAATGAAAGTTCCCTGTAAACCCTCTCAATTCTCTCAAACTCTGTCTTCTTCACCTTTCCCTCACTAACAAGTTGCTCAAGTGACTGGAAATCAATAGCATCTCCATCAATAATGGGTTTCAAAACAGGCTTCTGTAAAGGACCAACCTTAACAACAGAAACCTGAAATCCCTTTTGCAATGCCTTTTTCTCAAAATCCTTGTAAAGTCTGTCTTCCTTTTTCTTGTACTTCTCTATGATTCTCTCCCTTATCTTCTGAACAACCTCCCCCTGTAAAACCTCTGGAATCATTGTAAGTAATGCAGAAACAAGTGATTCAAACTCCTTCTTAAATTTTCTTCCTTTTCCTGCCTTGAACCTGAGTAGAATTGGTGAATCAGGGTTGGAGAAATTGTATACATAACATTTATCCTCTGGTTTCCTTTTCCTCTTAGCCTTTTTCAATATGTGCCTGACCGCTGTGCGCCTCCCTGTTCCAGGAGGCCCTGAAACAAAAACATTGTAATGAGGCTGTTCAGTCTCTATGGCAACCATAAGTGCATCAAGCGCCTTTGTCTGACCAACAATCTCCGTTTTCCCCTTTATTTCACCAGTGTGTTTGAATGGAAGGTCTGGAGGTTTGAAGAGAATTTCATCGTATTTCAACTTCCTGTATCCCATTTTTTCCTCCTGTTTTTGATAAATATAAGTT
>QNDZ01000001.1 GCA_003646055.1 bacterium | reverse complement strand
CCTTGGAACACTTGGAACATTCTCCACAAAGATTGGAAACACTGCATTTGGTGTTTCAGGCCTTACAGAGGAACAGGTAAAGAGAATTGGCATTGATTATGTGGTGGGAATCAACGAAACCGTTGACAGACATCCCGGGAAACTACCGGGTGCCTCAAAGATTTACACAAAACTCATATACTCAAAATACTCCCACATCCTGCTGGGAGCACAGGTAAAGGGTGGAGACTCTGTTGGTGAACTTGTGAACATGTATTCAGTCATAATCCAGAACAGGATGACGGATATGGAAATTGATACACTCCAGATAGGAACACATCCCCTCCTCACATCCTCACCAATAGCATACCCGGTTATAAATGCAACTGTAAATGCCATCCTGAAATGGTATAAAGGGTAAATAAAGGGGGGCTCCGCCCCCCTTATTTCGCCAATTCCTCCTGAAACAAGAAGTAAAGAAGCGGAAAAGTTATGGATATTGTTGTACAAAATTAAGAAGCGGGGAAGAATTGTATTAGTTCTTACAATAGAGCCACCAACAACTAAAAAAGAGGGAAATTGCAACTTTGCATAGGAACATAGGTCCAATTCATCAATTTACATTATGGAACAAAGACGGACATATAATTCTCAAATTATCCTGTTCCTGAATAATACTTGACAAAATTTGAACAAGAAATTATGATTAAATTAATATACAAGGTTCGTTCACTTCAGGAGTAGAGTATGTATATAAAATTAAATTATTAACCACTACACAGGAGGGGTTATGAGAAGGTTTTCAGTGATTTTGGTCTTTTGTTCATTCCTTGTTTTTGGTGCTGTGGATTATCCAGAACAGTTGATGGCTGAAAATCATTATGAAGACTCTGGCAGTGTCAAGGGTGACTCCCTCAATGTGAGATTTGTTGGCAACTGGCCGTTTGGCCTTTCCTATGCAGTAGCATACGATTCTTTAAGAAGCCTTGCATTTTGTGGTTCTGGTGGAGGTGTATATATCCTGAATGTATCAGACCCTTCATCTCCTGTTAAGGTATCAGAGGGAATCCACACCAGAAGTCTTGTGTATGGTTTATTTTATGATGCTTCTTCAGAGAGGGTCTATATTGCGGATGGTGATGCTGGGCTTGAGATATGGGATGTATCCACACCTTCATCACCTGTAAAACTGGGCTTTTATGATACACCTGATCAGGCTCATGGTGTTGCAGTTTCAGGCACGTATGTATATGTCGCGGATGGAGGTTCTGGGCTCCGTGTGATAGATATATCCGACCCTTCAAATCCTATTGAAGTGGGCTATTATGATACACCTGGTTATGCACGGGGTGTTGCAGTTTCAGGCTCTTATGTATATGTTGCGGATGGCAGTTCTGGGCTCCGTGTGATAGATATATCCACACCATCAAATCCTTCTGAGGTGGGGTATTATGATACACCTGATTATGCTTATTGTGTTGCATTATCAGGTTCTTATGCATATGTTGCAGATGATGATTCAGGACTTTGTGTGATAGATATATCAGACCCATTAAATCCTTCTTTGAAAGGCTCTTATGATACACCTGATCAGGCTCATGGTGTTGCAGTTTCAGGCACGTATGTATATGTCGCGGATGGAGGTTCTGGGTTCCGTGTGATAGATATATCAGACCCTTCAAACCCTGTTGAAGTGGGCTATTATAATACACCTGATGATGCTCATGGTGTTGCAGTTTCAGACTCTTATGCATATGTTGTAGATGGTTGGGATGGTCTTCGTGTTATAGATATATCCGACCCATCAAATCCTACAGGAGTGGGCTATTATGTTCCACCTGGTTATGCTTGGGGTGTTGCAGTTTCAGGCTCTTATGTATATGTCGCGGATGGAGGCTCTGGGCTCCGTGTGATAGATATATCCGACCCTTCAAACCCTGTTGAAGTAGGCTATTATGATACACCTGGTTATGCTTATGATGTTGCATTATCAGGTTCTTATGCATATGTTGCAGATGATAATGCTGGGCTCAGTGTTATAGATATATCCGCCCCATCAAATCCTAGACGAGTGGGCTATTATTTTACACCTGGTTATGCTAGGGGTGTTGCAGTTTCGGACTCTTATGCATATGTCGCGGATGGCAGTTCTGGGCTCCGTGTGATAGATATATCCGACCCTTCAAATCCTTTTGAAGTGGGCTATTATGATACACCTTATTCGGGTAATAATGTTGCAGTTTCAGGCGCTTATGCATATGTTGCAGATGGCCGTAGCGGGCTCCAGATTTATGAAAATCTCCTTTTTGGTATTGGTGATTCTCAGGATGAGATTTCTCTTCCTGTTTTCCGACTCTCACAGAATCCAGTTGTTTGTGATTATATAGAAATTGAATTGAGTGTTGAACAAAAGGATGGGTATGATTTAAACCTCTATAATCTTCTCGGGCAGAAGGTAAAAACCTTTACCATAAGTGGCCTATCTGCTGGCAAGCATAAGATAAGACTGGAAACAAAAGGTCTAACAGGTGGTGTGTATTTTCTGAGAATGGGAGATAAAGAGAGTCAACAGTGTGTTAAGGTTACAATTATGAAATGAGCGGTTAAAAGACTTGCTCAATTTTATAAAAGGTGTCATTCTTACCCTGATATCTGCTGGGAGTTTATACAGGGCTGGAGAAAATGCCCCTGACTTTAGCAACATTTGCCTTCTTATTTAATAGTTTACTGTAAAACTATTGACTTAAACGGGAATTGTGGTAAATATTAAATCACTATGAACTGGAGCAAGGCACTGATACCCACCCTGAAGGAAGTTCCCAGGGAGGCGGTGAATAAAAGTCACATACTCCTTTTGAGGGGAGGATTCATAAGGGCCCTGACAAGTGGAGTGTATTCCTATCTCCCACTTGGGTGGCGTGTTCTCAAAAAAATAATGAATATTGTGCGTGAAGAAATGGACAGGATTGGTGCACAGGAAGTCCTCCTTCCTGCACTCACACCTTCCTCTATATGGGAAGAGACTGGAAGGTGGGATGAGTTTGGGGGAGAGATGTTCAGGCTCAAGGACAGAAAGGGAAGGGATTACGCACTCGCTCCAACACATGAGGAGATTATGACTGAACTTGCAAGGAAACATATAAAATCCTACAGAGACCTCCCACAGATATGGTATCAGATACAGATTAAATACAGGGATGAGATAAGACCCCGTGGGGCAGTACTGAGGGCAAGGACATTCATAATGAAGGACTCCTACTCCTTTGATATAGACGAAGATGGGCTTGAAAAAAGTTATGCTCTTCACTACGATGCATACACAAGGATATTTGAAAGGGCATGGCTTAAGACCACGGTTGTCTCTGCATCAAGTGGACTTATGGGTGGGTCTGAATCCCATGAATTTATGGTTCTGTCTGATGCTGGAGAGGACGTGATAGTAAAGTGCCCGAAATGTGGATACTCTGCCAATTTAGAAGTGGCAAACCTCATTCCTTCACCGGTTGACTTTCCTTCAGGTGAACTGAAAAAGGTTCATACACCTGTTGGTGGAAGTGTCCGTGAAATATCAGAATTCCTCTCTGTGCCAGAACATCTTCTCATGAAAAGCCTTTTATACATGGATGAGAACGGTTCTCCCTTCTTTGTGGTGATCAGGGGAGACTATGATGTTAATGAGGAACTCCTCTTCAAAAAATTCGGGAATGTCAGGCAGGCTGAACCTGATGAGATAAAAAACCTTACAGGTGCCTCTGCTGGATACATAAGCCCCATTGGCCTTGACATCCCTGTTTATGCAGACAGAAGCCTTGAAAAGGGAAAAGGGCTTGTGAGTGGTGCAAATGAGGACTTCTACCACTATACAGGGATTGATATTGAGAGAGACCTGAAGATAAAAGAGTTTGTTGACATAAGAACACCACATGAAGGAGACCTCTGTCCCGAATGCAGAAGCAAGGTTGAAATCAAGAATGCAATTGAACTTGGTCATATATTCAAACTTGGAACAAAGTATTCAAAGGCAATGGGTGCAACATTCACAGATGCGAATGGAAAATCAAAACCCATTGTTATGGGAAGTTACGGTATTGGTATTGAAAGGATTATGGCAACAGCAATTGAACTCTACAATGATGAAAATGGTATAATCTGGCCAGACCCAATCGCCCCATTTGATGTGCTTGTAATACCTCTTGACATTCGGGATTCAAAAGCCCTTGAAATATCCAGAAAAATGGTTAATATACTTGAGGAAACTCACGACGTCCTCTTTGATGACAGAGATGTAGGACCAGGGTTTAAGTTTAAGGACGCTGACCTTATTGGTATTCCAGTAAGGGTGGTTGTTGGTCCAAGGGGTCTCAAGGAAGGAAAGGTGGAGGTATCAAGAAGGGATGGGAGTGAAAAAATCATGATTGAACCTGATAGGGTTCAGGAGGTTGTTGAAAAACTATGGAAGAATGGGAAAGAATTAAGGAAGAAGTCAGGAGAATAGTCCTTGAGACACTCAGGGTTTTTGAAGCAGATGAGATTCAACTCTTTGACCTTGAACTCAAAGGGCCTGGTAGAACCATATTAAGGGTTTTCATTGATAAACCCGGTGGTGTGACCATTGACGATTGTGTGAAGGTATCAAAGGAACTCTCAACAAGGCTTGATGTAGAGGACCCGATACCTGGACGTTACACACTTGAGGTTTCTTCACCTGGAATAGACAGGAAGAGGAGGGAGACGTGATAAATAAACAGGTCGTTGAAATGCTTACAGAACTTGCAAAGGAGAGGGGGCTTGAAAAGAGTGTGGTGATTGAGACACTCAAAGAATCCATCATTGCAGCAGCAAAAAAGAAAATGAATATACCAGAAGGGTGGGTGTGTGAAGTTTCAGAGGCCTCTGGTGAAATCAGACTGTTCCTTGAAAAAGAGGTTGTTAAGAAGGTTGAGAATCCAGATGTCCAGATTTCACTTGAAGAGGCAAAGGAATTGAGACCCGGTGTAAAACCAGGGGAAAAAATCTATGTTGAGATACCCATTCTGGAAACATTTGGAAGGAATGCAATAAACCTTGTGAGAAACAGCCTCATCCAGAAGATGAAGGAGAATGAAAAACAGTTAATCTATAAGAAGTATGTTGCAAAGATTGGGGAACTCGTCTCTGGAACTGTGGCAACTGCATATTCTGCTGGTGCTTACATTAAACTTGCTGAGATTGAGGCATTCATTGATAAAGAGGACCAGATACCTGGTGAGGTGTTGAGAAGAGGCCAGACATTGAAGGCAGTGGTGAAGGAGGTTGAGGAAAAACCCAAAGATAAGACAAAGGTAAGGCTCAAAGGACCTGTTATATACCTGACAAGGGTCACCGAGACATTCATAAGGAAACTCTTTGAGTTTGAGATACCTGAAATACTGAAAGGTGAGGTTGAGATAAAAAAGATTGCAAGGAGACCAGGTGTAAGGTGCAAGATAGCGGTGTTCTCCTCCAATGAAAAGATTGACCCTGTTGGTGCATGTGTTGGTCCAAGGGGTGCAAGGATTCAGGGTATTGTGAAGGAGATGAGCGGAGAAAAAATTGATATCATTGCCTGGTCTTCAGACCCAAAAATCCTTGTGGGAAGGGCATTATCACCAGCAAAGGTAACAAAGGTGGTGATGAAGAAGTCAGGCGATAAGGCAACGTGCGTTGTTCCAGATGACCAGGTAACCCTTGCCATTGGGAAGGACAGCATAAATGTTGAACTTGCAAAGGAACTTGTTGGTATAGATATAGAGATAAAAGGCCAGACAGAATACCATAAAGAGGAAGAGGAAAAGAGAAGGGTAAAAATCAAGGTGGAAAACCTTGACCTTCCAAAGAGGATAAAGGAAATACTGAAAAAACACGGATATAAGAATGCAAAGGATATAATGACTGCCACAGCAGAGGACCTTCTTAAATTACCAGGCATTGGTAAAAAGGCAGTTGATAAAATCTATACTGCGGTGCACAAGGCACTCAATCTGGGAGAGTAATGGGAAAGAAAAGGGTTTATGCAGTCGCAAAGGAGTTGAATAAAGATAGTAAAGAGGTTCTTGATGCCCTCAAGGAACTGGGGGTCAAGGTGAAGTCTAACCTCTCCTCTATTGATGACGATGCAATAGCAAAACTTAAAAAATACTTCACAGAGAAAAAAATAGAAGAAAAAATGGAAGAACCCATTCCACCAGTTGAGGAAGAACTGGAAGAGGAAGAGGTTCTTGAAATATATGTTGAGCCTGAACCAAAGGTTGCACCACCAAAGAAGAAGAAAAAGAAGAAGAAAGAGAGGAAGGTGGATGCAGCACTGGTTGAAAAGAGAATAAAGGAGACACGCTCCATCCTTGAAACAGGAAAGCGGAAGAAATATAAGAAAAAGAAGAAGGCCGGGGATGTTGAAGTTGAGGAAGAGGTACTCAAGGTGCCACCATTCATGACCGTGTCAGAACTTGCTGAAATTCTTGATGTTGGTCCAAATGATATTTTGATGAAGTGCCTTGAACTCGGTCTCAGGGCAACAATAAACCAGAGGCTTGACTTTGACACAATCTCATTGATTGCTGAAGAATTTGGGCAGAAGGTTGAGATGCATGAAGAGTTTGAGGCAGAGATTGAGGAGGGTGAATACTCTGACATCCGTGAAAAACCCCCTGTGGTCACCATAATGGGCCACGTTGACCATGGTAAAACAACACTGATTGATAAAATAAGGCTCTCTGACCTTGTTTCAAAGGAAAAGGGAAGGATAACACAGAAAATAGGTGCGTACCATGTTAACTACAATGGAAAGACAATCACATTCATTGATACACCAGGGCATGAGGCATTCACTGCAATGAGAGCAAGGGGTGCAAAGGTTACGGATATTGTTGTTCTTGTTGTTGCTGCCAATGACGGTGTGAAACCACAGACAATTGAGGCAATAGACCATGCAAAGGCAGCGGGTGTACCCATTATTGTGGCAATAAACAAGATAGACCTGCCTGATGCAAATCCAGAAAAGGTGAAGATGCAACTCGCTGATGTTGGTGTGATAGTCCAGGAATACGGTGGTGATGTAATGAGTGTAAATATATCTGCATTGAAGGGGATTGGGATTGATGAATTGCTTGATACCATAATACTTCTGGCAGAGGACATGGATTTGAAGGCACCATTTGAAGGACCTGGTGAGGGCTACATACTTGAGGCAAAAAAGAGCAAAGGGTTTGGCAATGTTGCAACAGTTATTGTTGAAAAGGGGAGGATAAAGAAGGGTGACCCATTCATTGCAGGTTCAACATACGGAAAAGTGAGGGTAATGATAGACGAGGATAAAAAGATATGGAGTGAGGTAACCCCTGGAATTGCTGTTCAGATATCAAGTTTTAACGACCTTCCTGTTGTTGGTGATAAGTTAAAGGTTGTTAAGGATGAGAAGACAGCAAAGGAGATTGCAGAAAAGAGAAAGGCAGCCCAGCGAATACAGGAAATGAGCAGGAAGAAGCAGGTTTCACTTGAGGCCATACAGGAGAAACTCGTTAAGGGTGAATATGTAGAACTTAAAATTGTGCTGAAAGGCGACGATTCTGGTGCAGTTGAGGCACTTTCAGACACACTTGTCAGGCTATCCACCGATGAGGTTCATGTGAACATTATCCACAGGGGTGTGGGTGATATTACAGAAAACGATGTACTGCTTGCATCTGCATCCGATGCTATTATTGTTGGATTCAGGACAAGGCCCACAGGAAAGGCAAGGGATATTGCAAAGAACGAAGGGGTTGAAATCAGAACATATGACATAATCTATGATGTTGTTGATGACATCAAAAAGGCAATGAGCGGCCTCCTTGCACCTGAATACGAGGAACATGAAATAGGAAGGGCTGAGGTGAGGATGGTGATAAGAGTCCCAAAGGTGGGCAACATTGCAGGTTCTTATGTTATTCAGGGTAAAGTCCTCAGGGGAGCAAAGTGCAATGTTTTAAGGGGCGAGGAGGTGATTGCCGAAACAAAGATAAACTCCCTGAAGAGATTCAAGGAGGATGTAAAGGAAGTGGTTGAGGGGTTTGAGTGTGGTATCGGGCTTGAAGACTTTGATTCCTTCCAGGAAGGAGACATCATCGTTGTCTATGAGACCATAGAAAAGGAAAGGACAATTTGATTGTTGGTGTTTCCACCATTGAAATATACATACCCCAATCAACATCTCTGAAAGAGAAAAGAAAGATTCTCAACGGAATAAAATCCCGTGTTAAAAATAAATTCAATGTATCCATAAGTGAGGTGGGATACCTTGATAAATGGCAGAGGGCACTCATAGGTATTTCAACTGTGTCCAACAGCACAAAAATGGTTGATTCTGTACTTTCAGGTGTTTTGAGAGAGATAAGTTCAGACCTCAGGATAGAAATCATTGACTACAAAATGGAGATAAGGGTATGAGCAGGAGGATTGAAAGGGTTAACTCTCTATTGAAAAAAGAAATCTCTTTTATTGTTGAAAGGGAGATGAAGGACCCAAGATTGGGTTTTATTACAATCACCCATGTTGAATGTTCAAAAGACCTGAGACATGCAAAGGTTTACTTCAACTTTCATACCTCTGAAGAGACCTCTGTTGTTGAGATTATTCTCAACAGAGCAAGTGGATACATACAGGGAAAACTTGGAGAAAGAATCAGGCTGAGATACACTCCTAAACTTGAATTTATATATGATGACACACTTGAGAGAATGGAGAGGATTGACAGGCTCCTGAAGGAGGAAGATGAATAAAACAAGAGACTTTCTAAAAAAATACGAGAGTTTCCTCATCACATCCCATAAAAATCCCGATGGGGATGCAATTGGTTCTCAGATAGGGCTTGCCCTTGCCCTGAAAAAAATGGGAAAGGACGTGATTATAGTAGATACAGACCCTGTTCCAAAGAGGTTCAGATACTTTGACCAGATTGACCTTGTCCAGAATGAAATAGGGGATTTTGACTATCAGGCCGTGATTGTGCTTGACAGTTCAAGCCCTGACAGGCTTGGTAGCATATCAGAAAAGATAGACTTCACAAAACCTGTTGCAAACATAGACCACCATATAAGTAATAAGTACTTTGGGACAGTAAATCTTGTCCAGCCAGAACGCTCATCCACCTGTGAAATCGTCTATCTTCTATTAAAGGATTTTGTGGAACTTGATAAAGAGATTGCAACATACCTCTATCTTGGACTTTTGACTGATACTGGTTCATTCAGATATGCCAATACCCGGGCAGAATCATTGAGGCATGCCTCTGAACTTTTAAGTTACGGGGTTGATGCAAGTTCTGTTGCTGAAAGGATATGGTTCAGGGATACGCCAGGAAGACTGAAACTTCTCGGGTCTGTGCTTGAAACCATTGAGATATTTGATGGTTTCAGCCTGATGTATGTAACAAGGGAGATGATGGAAAGGTACAACACAACAGAGGAAGACACTGAGGAGTTTGCCTCATATGGGCTCACCATAGACGGTGTCAGGGCAACTGCATTTGTCAAAGAGAGGGATGGAGAGATAAAGGTATCACTCAGGTCAAAGAAGGGAACAGACGTTGACAGAATTGCTGCAATCTATGGTGGTGGTGGTCATAAGAGTGCTGCTGGATTCACTGTTAAGGGGAAAAACTTCTTCTCATTCATTGAGGAATTGAAAAGGGTCATGGAGGAGAATATATGAGAATTGGAATAATAGGTGGAGGCCCTGCAGGGTACTCATCTGCACTCCTTGCAGGAATTCTGGGGAATCAGGTTGTCCTGTTTGAAGAAGATACAGTGGGTGGTGTATGCCTGAACAGGGGATGTATCCCTGTAAAGGCACTTATAAAGGTGGCACACGGTTTGAATACAGTAAAAAAGATTGAAACCTCTGGTATAAAGGCTGAGGTAACAGGCATAGACTGGGAGAAGGTAAAGAAGACATCCCAGCTTGCTTCACGAAGGCTTGTTGCAGGTGTTCAGAACCTTTTAAAGAAAAGGAAGGTTGAAGTTATAAATGCCCATGCTGAACTGAAGGATAGTGGAGTTGTCGTGGCAAATGGAAAGGAATACACCTTTGATAAAGTCCTTGTCTCAACTGGTTCAAGACCAAGAATACCTCCCTTCAGGGTGGCAAAGAACGTCTGGACAAGTGATGACGCACTCAATGCAAAAGAGATACCTGAATCAATCGGGATTATTGGCGGTGGTGTGATTGGTATTGAATTTGCTTATATATTCAGGTCATTTGGCTCTCAGGTTACAATCTATGAGATAATGGACGAGATTCTTCCGGGAGAAGATAAAGAGATGGCCTCTTCTTTGAGGAAAGAGATGGAGAAGATAGGTGTGAAATTCAAGTTGGGTGTAATGGTTAATGAAATCACAGAAAGAAAAGGGACATTCACAATAAAATACACAGATGGTGGTAAGGAGTCAGCGGACAAATACAGCAGGGTGCTTGTGGCAATAGGAAGAGAGGTTGTGGCAGATGGTCTGTCCGATTTAATAGAAATGGAAAATGGATTTATAAAGGTGAATAGAATGATGGAGACCACTATGAAAAACGTCTACGCAGCAGGTGACTGCACGGGTGGTCAACTCCTTGCACACACAGCCTATCATGAGGGAGAGATTGCTGTATTCAACATGAATGGCAGGAATGAGAAGGTTAATGAAACCTATGTACCCAGGGTTATTTATACAAAACCTGAGTTTGCAGCATGTGGAGAAACAGAGGAAAGGCTTAAAGAAAAGGGTGTTGATTATCAGAAGGAGTTCTTCCCATTCACAGGTAATGGTAGAGCCATTGCTGAGTCTGAGACCAGGGGTGGTATAAAGATGCTTTTTGACACAAATGGGAAGATACTTGGTGGAGCAATCCTTGGTGGGTATGCTTCTGAAATGATACATATCATCTGTGTCTCAATGAAAAACGGGGTAACGGCAAGGGAACTCTTCCATACAATATTTGCCCATCCCACCTACTCCGAGACAATAAAAGAGGCAGCAGCCCAATTCCTCCACCTCCCCCTCCATGGGGACGGAGGATGACAATTTGACATTTTTTCATTCAGGCATGGGGGTATCACTCTTTTTTCTGATGATCAGCGCTAAATTAAGTGCACAGGAGCAAGGGCGGAAAAGCTCTATCTGTGTAATAACAGATGTTGTGAAAGGAAGCATTGCTGACAGGCTGGGCCTTAAAACGGGGGATATAATTTTGAGCATAAATGATAAAGAGATACACAGTGATGCTTCCTTTATTAAGGGAATGAAATCTGCTAAGGGTTCAGTGATTAAGATTAAAATTTTGAGAAAGGGTAAAGAGATAGTTTTTAAAACTCCTTTTTACGCAGATAAATTGGGCATTTACTTTACTTTTTGTGAAAGAGACAGACTCCTTTCTCCTGAGGAAATGAAAGAAGACCTTGATACGCTTTTTTCAGCAATTGTAGAGATACATCCCAATCCATATGCCAGTATTTCAAAAGAGGAATTTGATAGTTTAAAAAGTAATGTATATAAGTCAATAAATAAATCTATGTCTATCTCTGATTTCTGGAAGATTACAGCACCTGTGGTAGCAAGTATAGGAGATGGGCATACTTATCTCAACATGCCTGATGGGGAGTGGTTCTATCAATTAACTTCTGATAATAGATTTATATTTCCTATTTTACTACATATTATCCAAGATAGTGTACGGGTAAAAAAGAACTTCTCCAGTGCCCCCATAAGAAGTGGTGACTATATAATTTCTATAAACGATGTTCCAATAAGAAAAATTATCAATGAGTGTATTCCATACATAAGTGGTGAACTTTACCATTTTAAAATAAGCCTTTTAGAAAGAAATTTTCCCCAGTTGCTTTTTTTTATATATGGGTTCAAAAGTTCCTTTAAGGTAAAAATCAAAAACGTAGATGGAGAAATAAGAGAGTACAACCTGGAGGGTATTGATAAAAAAGAATATGACAAAAAAATCTCGGATGCCTGCGATACCAATTTCTATTTTGAAGAAATTCCTGAATTAAAAACTGGTATTATCAGATTTAACTTCTTTACAAGGAGAGAGGAGTTTTCTAAATTTTTGAAAAAGACATTCACAGAAATCAAAAGGGAAAACTATAAATATTTGATAATTGATTTACGTAAAAATGGGGGTGGGAGTTCAGAAATTGCTGAAGATTTGTTAGATTATTTAACAGCCAAACCTTATCGTTTTTTCGGAGGAGGAAAGGTAAAGATATCAAAATATACCTTAAAATTTGTAAAGGAGCATCTATCCATTAAAAAACCAGTTGTGGATACTTTTTACACTTTTCAATCAGATTTAAAAATGCCACCTCCAAATCCACTAAGGTTCACTGGTAAGTTATTTGTGCTTGTATCAAATTATACATTTTCCACCGCGTCTGGTTTTGCTGCTGTAATAAAAGATTTTCAAATAGGTACCTTGATAGGAGAGGAAACAGGCGGACTTCCAACCTGTTTCGGTGATAGTTGGTCTGTAATTTTACCGAATTCGCACCTTTCCCTTTATGTATCCTGGAAATACTTTATCCGTCCCAATGGAGATTCACGGTATATTCGCAAAGGGGTTATTCCTGACATTATTGTTAAAACAACAGAAAAAGATTTGGAGGAAGGAGTAGACCCTGTGATGGAAAAGACAAAAGAAATCATCTTGGAGAGCCTCAGGTAACTGAGCTTGACTTTTTGACACTTTGCTCACCTCTTCTCGCTATCAGG
Source organism: bacterium (assembly GCA_003646055.1). Lineage (GTDB taxonomy): Bacteria > Hydrothermota > UBA3072 > UBA3072 > B12-G15 > B12-G15. The sequence goes on along the minus strand of QNDZ01000001.1, from coordinate 18,242 downwards.
GATAGAGGTTCAATTCGTCAAGATTTCTGTCTGACCTTGCAGCATATGGTATAAATCCATTTTCCCTTGCCTTTTGAATATAATCTTCTATTCTTTGCTTATTTACACCTGAAAAACCTGAACCATCATCAACATAGTCCACTGAAAGCACTATCTTATCATTCTGGCAAACTCTCTCCAGAAGGTCTATCCTGAAGTTTGTCTCATCCCCGGAAACAGGATTTATCCCACTGTAAAACAGCTCCTCCACTCCCCATCCAGAAACACTCTCCAGTATCTTCCCATTGCTCAACTGGATAAGACCTTCACCATTCTGTGGAATCAATATAAAATCTTCCTTTTTATCTGTGCAGTATTCCTTTATCTCCTGGATAAATTCAACCATACTGTCTGCAGCCTCTTCTTCATTCAGAAGCAGTGCTTCATTGTTGGAAGAGTCACTCCAGTATTCATATTCATCCACCTTATCAAGATACAGACCTGAAAACCCCTGTTCAATAATCCTATCTATGTAAGAAAACACTATCTCCTTCCAATCATCACTCCAGAATTTAACCGCATAGTTCCCTGACCACTGACTGTTTTCTTTCCCGAGCCAATCTGGTGGATTCTCCTCCCATGTCTCTTCCCAATAAAATCTGTAGTTCTCTGCCTCACCAATGCTTATGTATGCAATGGGCAGGATTCCCGATTCCTTTATCATGATTATATCTTCCTGTGAATACTCCCCTGCTTCTGTCCCATCACGGGAATAATCCATTACAATAAGGTCAACATTGGATTCTACGATTTCCTCTGGATTGGCATTCTGAAGTTGATATGCCCAGGAATCTACTCTGGATAACCCTGCTTCTCCTTTATGACACCCTGATATAACCACAATCAGGATAAGAAATATTTTAAAACGCATAGGATGCCTGGACAAAGGTGTGATTGTGGAGACGATTGATGCCTTCCTTCACATCTGCAATGTCATCAATCTCTATACCTTCAATAATGGAGAAGTGGGTTCTCTCATTGAAATCAAAACCCAGTTCAACAATACCCCTTGCCTCTGTGTTTCTTGAAACAATAGAATTCTCTTCAATTCTCCTTGATGAGAACTGAAAACCCAGTGTTATAAAGGGAATGCCCAAACTTCTTTTCCAGAAAATGTTAAACAGAAGATACCGCCTCCAGTAGTTTAATGTATCAGAAAAATACCTGTGCATCTCAATTGAAGGACCAACCTGAATATAGTTTCCTCTGTCATGATTGTTTCTTAAGTAAAACATGCCAAGTAATGAGTTCTCGTAATAGTTTTCCACATCAGGCAGTATCACTGAGACACTGTTATCAGAAACCCATGAATTGAATTCACGAAACTTCAGGTAAATATCTGTTCCCAGTCTTTTATTTATACTGAAATAATTCCTGAATTCAATAAAGGATTCTCCCTGGAATATTGACCCAATATGAACACCATTATGCACCACCAATTTTTCACCTGTGAATACCTTTCTTATATCCAGTTTGGTATATCCGCGTTGTTTGAGAAACAGTTTAACTGACGCAGTTATGGGATATCTGACAAATGGTGTCTCTGTTGTAAGTTCAACCTTTGAAAGGTAATAATTATTGTCAAACTGATAAACTCCCATATCTGCTTCAATCCAGAGGTTATTCAGTTTTATCCCATAACCAATCCCTGCCTCATCATCCTTTTTTGAAAATGAAGGGATAACATAGATGTTCAGGTAGTGGATTCCATTGATTAATCTCAGGGAAAATCTGTGTTTTTCAATATTTAACCTGTAATCATTCAACTTTTGATACTCATAGAAAAACTTCATATTCCTGTATATCTCGGTAGTGAAACCCGCCTGATATTCCTGATACCAGTTTTCAAGGTCAAGACAACCCTGCACAGTCCTGAACCCATTGTAGGGCAACATAAATGAGGAATCCCATTCAACAGGGAAAATCCCTGCTGTCATATCCATTGCATACAGTGTGTTGGAATCCCCTGTGAAAAGAAGTAATAGAATAATCATCTGACCTTTATCACCTTTCCCCTTTTAATTTTGCTGCCTGCTGAGAAGACATAGAAATATATACCTGCCGGGTGGTCATCACCAAAACGTAGAAACAACTTTCTGGAACCTTCAACACGCACAACCCTTCTTCCAGTGGCGTCAAACATCTTGAAAGTAAACTTGCCCTTTGTATTTGCATAAAACGTGATGTATGCAGTAAATACATTTCTGGAAACCCTAAAAATAAATCTCCCCTCAGGTACAATCACAGTATCCCTGTTTATATATAACGGTGAGGGGATAACAACAACACCTATATTTATATTCTCTCCAAAGAGATTGCCTCTACGTGAAAAATTAAACGTCTCACTGAAGTATGTTGTATCACTAACAACGGGAGCCCTGCATATAAAGTTCCTGTAAAACGTCTGGCCAGGAAGACCATCATATCCTCCTGTTGGAACAGACGTTGAATCTATCCAGGTTAGTGAGTCAAAAAATGGGGATGGAGAACCTGTTACACAAAGAACAAGTGAGTCAAAAGGTCCATAGCCTGCATTGTATGTATGGATGGAAACAGTAAATGTATCACCAGAATAAACCGTGTCCCGGTAATAAACACCATTCACAAATCCATTGTAGAGATTATAATCCTCCGGATTTTCATGCATGTTAGCATAACTTGCTGTGTAACACCATCCATGAGTATTACCATCTATGTTTGGGAGATAAACCCTTGACCAGCCTCCATCAATAGAATCAACCACAAAACACTGACCAAAGGCAAACTGGGTTATAACATTGTAGGAGGTAGAAGGACCTTCCCTTACATTAAGAAGGGATGCAGTTATTCTCGCAATGGTATCACCTGTTGAACCCTTCAGATACTGGACACTTGTTCCATCCCCTCCATACATCCATCCATAGTAAGGGCCAGAAGCAGAGGGGAAATAAACCTTATACCAGTTCCCCTGCCTCATAAAGGCAACAAACTTCTGTCCCTGTGAGCCATAGGATAGAACTGGATAAGATGTTGATGGTCCGTCTCTTATATTCAGCCCACCTGCAACAACTTCAACAACATAGTGATGTTCAGGAGGTTCATACCATAGTTTTGACTCAATTGTGTTCCAGAGGTCATCATAACCATCATCATAACCCAGTGCCCAGCAACCAGCACCCTGGAGCATGCTGTCATTCACAATGTCTATCTTAAGGCCTATTGAAACAGAGTCATCATACCAGCACTGATGCCAGCCATCTTCAGAAACATAGTAATTGTACCAGGGGGTCAGGGAATACGTATCCCATAGTCTTCCATAACTTGAGGCATTGGAAACAGCATACTTAAAAATCACTGCATTTCCACTTCCCCTTGTTGTAGACCCAATTTCACTGGTTTCAGTTGGCCAATCTATTCCATAGTAGGGCATTCCAAGAATCATCTTCTCCCTGTCAGCACCATAATCAATGTAATCACCAATTGTTGTGTTTATTGCATAGTATCCCCAGAAGGAAGAATTTACAGTGGGGGCAACAGGACCTGCTGTTGAAGAACCACTGTAGTGATAATCGTATCCCATTATAAACAATCCATCTGAATTATCAGAGAGATAGGCATAGTCATATCCTGGATACCATGAAGGCACAGCAGGCATGGCAATATATAGTTCTTTCCTTCCATCAGGATGATGGATTAGCGCCTGGTAAAGGTCACTGATAAATTGTGAAAAACTATCTTTAACAGAGGATGTGACAAATTCAAAATCAATATTCGCTCCATCAATACCATATGCGGATATCAGACTTACAATACTATCAATGGCAGTTTGCCTTGCAGATGCATTGTTAAGAAACGTTGAAACACTCGTGCTTCCAAAGATGGTGAATGTCATGTCCACCTTCACTCCCCTTGGATGTGCATAATTCACAATACCTGTGAAATTGGAAGGATTGGGTATTGCGCCTGTCACTCCTGTACTGGGGTCAATACTGACAGAGAAATAGGCAATATGCGTAAGAAGATGGTACCTGAAATTTCCATAGGTTGATGTACTTACCCAGTATGGCAGATAACCGTAGTATGTTTTTTGAAGCCCTTTTCTTTGTTCTAAAGGTACATAAAAGGGCAAAGGCCTTCCAGATTCTGCAAATGGCCTGTATATAGAATCTTGATACTGGTGTATACTCAGCGATAAGAGGAGTAAAACCATCTTCTAAGCCAGATAAGCGCAACAATCATTAAAAAGAGTATGAATCCGACAAGGATGGTTCCAAAGGTCAACCTGAATCTGTCAATCTCTTTTGCCTTTGACTCCTGTTCTTTTTTTAATCCTGATAGGGTGTCAACAGTGCCTGATTTTAAGGTCTCTGCATGCTGTTCATACTGAAGCCTATGAATGGATTTAAAGCCCTCTGGTTTTTCTGCTGGCATTTGAAAAAGGAGTATAAAAACAAACATATAAAATTATACCAATGAGTAAGTCCATGTCAATTGGGGAACATATTTATGAATGTTTTAGATATCTGATGCCATATTTCCATTCCACAAGAGCATTCTTTCTCCATTGACTTATATAGATACTTCTATATATTATTCAAAAGCAATGCCAAAGGAGGTGATGATGCATCAGTATTATTCCTTCACTGAAGAAGAATTAATGATAAAAGAGGTAGCAAGGAAATTTGCTGAAGAAAGGGTTAAGCCTGTCAGGCAGGAACTTGATGAAAAGGGAGAGTTTCCTCACGACCTGATGAAAGAAATTGCAGAACTTGACCTCTTAAGGGTCTTTATACCTGAGGAATACGAAGGGCTTGGAATGGGAATTATGGGGATGAGCATAGCAACGGAAGAGATAGCAAGGATTGATGGTGCTGTGGCCATATGCTATGCTGCTAATGGACTTGGTGCAACCCCTATTATTCTCTATGGTAATGAGGAACAGAAAAAGAAGTATCTACCCAAAGTAGCATCAGGTGAAATGACAGCGGCCTTTGCATTAACAGAACCAGAGGCAGGCTCTGATGCCTCAAATGTGAAAACACGTGCTGTAAAGGATGGAGACCATTACATATTGAATGGTAACAAGATATTTATAACCAATGGTGGTGAGGCTGATGTCTATGTTGTTATTGCGTCAACCAGCCCTGAAAGGGGAGCAAGAGGGCTCTCTGCATTTATTGTAGAGAAGGGAACACCTGGATTTTCCTTCGGAAAAAAAGAGAACAAGATGGGGATAAGGGCATCTACAACAAGGGAACTCGTTTTTGAGGACTGTAAGGTACCAGCAGAAAATCTTCTTGGTAAAGAAGGTTTTGGTTTTATCATAACAATGAAAACCTTTGATAAAACAAGGGTTGGGGTAGCAGCCCAGGCAGTTGGGATTGCACAGGGTGCATTTGAAGAGGCTGCAAATTACGCAAAGACAAGGGTTCAGTTCGGGAAAAAGATTATTGAGTTCCAGGGCATCCAGTTTATGCTTGCTGACATGGCAACACAGATTGAGGCAGCAAGGGCATTAACATACACTGCTGCTCGTTATGTTGATAGTGGTGCAAAGGATGTTGCGAAGATTTCTGCCATGGCAAAGATGTATGCGAGTGATGTTGCAATGAAGGTAACAATTGATGCAGTTCAGATTTTCGGTGGCTATGGGTATATGAAAGAGTATCCTGTTGAGAAGATGATGAGGGATGCAAAGATAACCCAGATTTACGAGGGAACAAACCAGATTCAAAGGCTTGTCATCGCCTCACATATAATAAAAGAAGCAATAGGAACAGAGTAAAACCAGAGAAAAGGAGGGAAAAATGAAGAAACTGTTCCTATCCGCTGTACTCTTTGTCATCATGTATGGATGTGGTGGAGGCTCCCAGACATTCCTTGTAGAAATCTCTACTGGAACAGACGATGGTCATGTTTCTGCCCTTACCAAATTTTTACCCGATACTGCTTATGGTATGATACTCAACAACTTCGAAGACATGGGAGTAGGTGTCGCTACAAGTGGGGGTGGAGATACCCTTACAAGCCGGGTGCTATACCGTTTCAATCTTTTGGATTGGGAAAATAGCGATGTTGTTCTTTACGTCTATTGTACCAGTATTATAGGGCAACCGGGCAGTGTTGAGGTTCTTGTTTTGAATGATTTTGGGAGCATTCCAAACTCATCGGGAACGCAACCTGAAGATGTTTCTCAATGGTGGTTCCTTGTTGATAGTGCAGAAGTTGCAGGTGAATTTACACCTGAGCAGGGAGAATGGAGTAGTGTGTCAATCTCCTCTTCCCTGATTGAAACCTACATAAGTGACAATAATTATGTTGGCATTATTTTAAAATTAAAAAACGAAGATGTGGGACCAAATAATTTATATCAATTTGCAAGTTATGAATATGCAGAGAGTCACAACTCAGAAAAACCCAATATAGATTGGGAATAACAACAAGGGGGCCTGAGCCCCCCTTTATTTTTTTATCATATAAATTCCATATAGCGCCATAAGCAAAGCGACAAGACCATATAAGGCCATACCTGCTTCCATTGAGAAAACACACATGAGTGGAATTCCAAATGCTGCAATAAGCCCCATGATGAAAAATCCAGGTGCAATTATACCTGATATAAACATTGCTATTCCAAGGGCATATCCCCACATTCCATAAATCAGGTCTCCACCTGCATATCCTGTTTTTACATAAACAAGGTTTGAAAGCACTATCATTGAGGCCATTACAACACCCCAGAATATTCCTATCTTTGGTGCAACAGAGGTTTTAGGAAGAGGCTTCAGCCTTCCCTTCATAATTCCATACCTGTAAAGGAAGGCATAGTTAAAAATTGCACCTGCAACTATAATGGCAATCAGGATTCCACTGTTCACATGGGCAAAGTACCCAAGACCGAAGACCAGAGCAGAAAGTATGCCCCAGCAAAGGGTTGACATTCCCCAGCCAGCCACAGGTACAGTGGTGAGCCAGAGTGCGGGAAGTGTCAGCGGACCCCAGAGGAGTTTCCCAAAGAACATTGCAAGGATAATATTGATGAACCCATAAAAACCCCATACAACCATATACCATGCAAAACCCTTTCTTTCATTCCTCCCTCTGTCAATAAGAAGTTTAAGCACATCAATTGTACTCAATAGTTCCTGGACTTTTTTTTCTTCCACTTATTCCTCCTTCTCTGTCACGGATTTCAATATACTTTCAAGCACCTGAAGGTATCGTTGAAACCTTTCTTTCCCTTTTTCCGTAAGTTTGTAGTATGTTCTCGGTCTTCTCTTAACAAAGGTCTTTTTTACATTTATTATGCCTTCTTCCTCAAGAACCCTCAGGTGTCTTGACAGGTTACCATCAGTAACATCAAGGGCTTTTTTCAAAGTTCCAAAGTCCGTTTCTCCATTACGGGCAAGAAATGTCAATATACCAAGCCTCACCCTTTCATGGATCACATTATCAAGTTCCTCATATTCTTCAGACATTTCACTCTTCGTCACTACTGCCAAAATAAAAGTTTATAGAGGCATAAGGGGCTGAAAGTTTTACCTCTGGACCACCAAGAACCTGATGCCCATCATCCAGTTTCCAGTCAGGATGCTGTGGTGAATAAAGATAACCAACCTTCACACCAAGCATAAAGAACTTACTCAACTTAAAAAGCACACCCGCACCTGCAGTGAAACACATTCCTCCAGCTGCAAGAGTTGCCCTTCTTCCAGGGTCAGTGAGGAGTGAATCAAAGGAAACATCTGAAAGAACCCTGTTCAGTTTCATGGTCATTCCAACACTGCCCGAGCCAACAGTGAGAAAACCATAAGAAAACTTAAACAGAGGTTTTATGTATCCCACCTCAAAGAATCCGCCACTGTAGGAGAGTTCTCCGTGCATTGTACCGGATTCTGAAGTGAGTGTTCCACCAAAACCTCCTCCTCCAATAAGAAAACCATTTATAATACCATAACCGCTCCCGCCATTCACATAAACGGTGTTCTCAAAACCCGGAAGTTCAGAGGCAACAGCAGTATTGATAGACGAGACACCTGGACGAACACCACCATAAAAAAATCCACCAAATCCACCAACAAGGGAAAACACAATCAAAACCATAACACCTCCTTTGTTTAATAGTTTACTTTGCGATACAAAGTATAATACAAAACAAAGTTTTGTCAAGGGGTTGGGGATGATTTTTTTCTAAGTTATTAAAACACAATATATAGTGGTAATTTTAAAAAAAACCACAATATATAGTTGACAATCCCTTGCTTTCCCTTTATACTGGTTTTGAGAAAAGGAGGTTTGATGGAGCGCTTTATCAGGAAAAGGGATGGTTCTATAGTTCCCTATGACAGGGCAAGGATTATAAGGGCTGTGTCTAATGCAATGAATGCTGTTGGATGTAAGGGGGAGGCGGACGAAATTGCAAAGTATGTGGAGATTCTCCTTCATAGATGGTTTTTCAGAAAAGGCAGTATTCCACATGTTGAAGAGATACAGGATATTGTTGAGAGAACCCTTATGGAAAAAGGCTACCCTGAGGTTGCAAAGGCCTATATTCTGTACAGGCAGAAAAGAAAAGAAGCACGGGATATCAAATCCACTGTTGAGGAAGCAGAAAACCTGATAGAGCAATATATAGCCCGTTCTGATTGGAGGGTAAAGGAAAATTCAAACATGAACTTCTCTCTTCAGGGTATGAACTTTTATATCTCATCCTCCATTACTGCAAGATACTGGCTTAATAGGATATACACAGAGGATATTAAAAGGGCCCACGATGATGGAGACTTCCATATCCACGACCTCGGGCTTCTTTCAGTTTACACTTATTATGGCAAGGAAGTGGTGATTGTTAAAGACAGTGAGGGTATAAAACTTATCTCTTTTGAAGACCTTTACAACTCCTGCAATACTCAGGAGAAGCTGCTTAATGAAAGGGACGGCGCATATGCCAAGTATCCTGTTGATATTTATGTTTTGGATAAGGACGGCTGGACAAAGGTGAAGAGGATAGTGAAGAAGAAGAAAGATAGATACATGCGATTCCTGAAAAACAGGGGTGGCAGGAGTGTGATTGTTACAGACAACCATCCCATAATCACCAGAAACGGTGAAAGGATGGCAAAAGACGTTCAAATCCAGAAAGATGAAACATTTACAGTAGATATCCCTGCCCTTTTGAAGGATGAAAATCTTTTTGAAGAAAAGGAAATTGACCTTCTTCAGGAGATAAAAAAATACAACTTTGAAGAGGAAATCCGGGAAAAAATCTATTTCAATGGTTTTCATATAAGTGAGATTGAAAATACCAGTGAAGACGGTTACATTCATACACTTACTCAGTCTTTTCCAGGAAAAATTCCCTTGACTGAAGAACTTGGATACCTGATAGGGTTTATTCTGGCTGAAGGTTACCTTTCATACGATGAGAAGGCTCCGAGGACCGTCACAGTATCCCAGAAAGAAAGGGATATCCTTGCAAAGATAAACAAAACACTGGTTAAACTTGGCATCCCTGGTTGTATTAATCGGAGAGAAGACCATAACGTTTATGAACTTGTTGTGAAAAATGTATTCTTCAGGTTTCTATTAGAAAAGGTCTTCGGGATAAGACCTGGAGCCAGGCATAAAACCCTACCGGTAAGAATTCTTCACTACGGTAAAGAATTTATTAAAGGTTTAATCGCGGGATTTATTGATGGTGACGGTTCTATAAGTTCTTCAAAAACCACCATTGACGTAAGGATTTCCTCCAGAGCACTCCTTGAACAGATGGCATATCTTATGACTTTTCTTGGTATTACACCACGAGACAGAAATCTTGAAGGTGCTGGCAGCGTCAGATTTTATAAAGGGAGGGAGATACACCAAAACTTTCCCTTATATGGGCTCTCCTTTAGAAAAACAGATGTAGAACTCCCCTCTCAGATCTTTCAAAAGGCTGAAAGGTCATCCAAGGCATGGCACGATGAGGATAGAAATGCCTGGCACATTGTTCTCAATAACGAAAAAACAGAAATTCCTGATGATGTGATTTATGATATTACAACAGAGTCATCTACATTGATTGTTAATGGCATGTGGAATCATAATTGTGTGGGGTGGGACTTGGAGGCACTTCTCAGAAGGGGATTTGGTGGAGTTGCAGGAAAGATTGAATCAAGACCTCCAAGACACCTTAGAACTGCACTTGGACAGATGGTGAATTTCTTCTACACCCTACAGGGAGAGGCAGCAGGTGCACAGGCATTCTCCAATTTCACAACCTATCTTGCTCCTTTTATTCGGTACGACGGGCTTGATAGAAAGGGTGTGAAACAGGCACTCCAGGAATTTCTCTTCAATGTTAATGTGGCTACAAGGTCTGGATTCCAGACACCATTCACCAATATCACCATGGACCTTGAACCACCAGAAAATCTCAAGAACAAAAATGTCATAATTGGTGGTGAAGAAAAGGGTGAAACCTATGGTGAGTTCCATGAAGAGATGGACCTCCTGAATGATGTATTTGCTGAGGTAATGATGGAGGGTGATGCCAAACAGAGGATATTTACATTCCCCATACCTACATACAATATCACTAAGGACTTTGACTGGAAGAATGAGAAACTGAAGAGTCTCTGGGAGATGACTGCAAAATTTGGTATCCCCTATTTTGCCAACTTTGTCCATTCTGATATGAAACCAGAGGATGCAAGGAGTATGTGCCCAATTCACGGAGACGAGATGGTGCTTATCCGTTCAAAAAGGGGAAGGGGGCTTGAATACTCCTGCATCAGGAACATTGTGGAAGGTCATGCAAAAGAGAACACGTATGAAATATTCAGTCACGGGAAATTCGTCAGGGGAAGATTCAATAGGTTCCCTAATCAGGAGATGATACAAGTGGAACTTGCTAATGGACACACCTTAGTTATCTCAAAAACACATATAAACTTTGTAATGAGGAGCAGGGATTCAGAAATTGAAGAACTTACAGGTGCTGAACTAAAACCTGGCATGTTTCTTCCTTATTCCTTGAAAGCCTACAATGGTAAAGGGGGAAATAGAGACCTGGGATTTTTTGTTGGGGCATATGCTGGAGACGGCTCTTTTGATAACGACAAAACAGTGGTCTTTTCGTTGAATAAAGACGACCGTGTACTGAGAGAGGAACTTATAAGAATAAGTGAAAAATACTTTGGGGCACACTATTCTATTATCGAACCTGAGGGGAAAGGGCTTCTCTCTCTCAGGATTCATTCAAAGGCAGCGGTTGGCCTTTGCAAAGACTTCGTGGAGGCCAAAGGAAGAGATAAGCACTACACAGCCAGAGTCTTCGGGATGAGTAAAGAATTTAGATGGGGGGTGATTGAAGGACATTTAGCTACTGACGGCGGGACAAGAAACCGTATTTATACTTCTTCTCTAAAAATGGTTCAGACCCTGAACATGCTTTCTGCTTCTCTTGGAACCACTACATCAGTTAGAGTAGATGAAAGAGACAACAGATTAAGTGATAAGCCTGTTTACAGTGTTCTGATTTATAGATTAAACAGGGAAAATTATGGGGACTTCTGGTTTAAAAAAGGAGATAAACTCTGGGTACGAATAAAAAGTATTACACCAAAAGGAATTTCTACAGGTTATTGCTTTGAGGTTGAAAATGATGAACCTATGTTTACTGTTGGAACCACAGGTATTCTGACCCATAACTGTAGACTCAGGTTGGACAACAGGGAGTTGAGAAAGAGGGGAGGAGGTCTCTTCGGGGCAAGCCCCATGACAGGCTCAATCGGTGTTGTTACAATAAATATGCCAAGAACAGGTTATCTATCACGGTCTGAAGAGGAATTTCTATCAAGGCTTGAACGATTGATGATACTGGCAAAGAACTCCCTGGAGATGAAGAGGAAGGTGCTTGAGGACCTGACAGAGAAGGGTCTCTATCCATACTCTCGGGTCTATCTATCAGAAGTAAAGAAGGCAACAGGTTCTTACTGGACAAACCACTTCTCAACCATAGGTCTTGTTGGAATGAATGAGGCATGCATGAACTTCCTTGGTGTTCCCATAACTGCAAAAGAGGGAAAGGAATGGGCAATAAAGATTCTCAATTTCATGAGGGAAAAACTTGCAGATTTTCAGGAGGAAACTGGAAACCTCTACAATCTTGAGGCAACACCTGCTGAGGGAACCTCATACCGTCTTGCAAAGAAGGACAAGGAGAGGTTTGCCTCCATCTTCACACAGGGTGATTCTGATACACCATATTACACAAACTCAGTCCATCCACCTGTGTATGAGTTTGATGATATATATTCATTACTTGAACATCAGGATGACCTTCAGGTTTTATTCACAGGTGGAACAGTTGTACATCTTTTCCTTGGTGAACCTGTCCATGATTGGAAAATTGTCAGGGAACTTGTGAGAAGAATTGTTGAAAGATTCAGACTTCCCTACTTCAGCATTACGCCCACATTCTCCATATGCCCTGTTCATGGATACATACCTGGTGAACATCACATATGCCCGTATCCACACACAAAAGAAGAATTGGAAAGATTCGGGGTCATCACTGAACTAACAGAGGAAGAACTTTCAAGGTTACCAGAAAATGCCTACATTAAACCAGAGGACCCTGGAGGGACTTCCCTATTCCTTGACCTTGGGAATAAATAGCAGGAGGATTTATGAAGGAGATAAAAAAACAAAATGAAAAAGCCGCATCAAAAAAAATCAGGGTTAAAGTTATAATGCCAGAGATTTATTCAAGGGTTGTTGGGTATTTCAGACCTGTCCAGAACTGGAACAGGGGAAAACAGAAGGAATTTCAGGAGAGGAGATACCTTAAGATTGATAAGGGGGTTTAGCGGAACCACCCTTATAGATTTTCCTGGAAGGATTGCATCCATTGTCTTTATTGGAGGATGCAATTTCAGGTGTCCCTTCTGCCACAATCCTGAACTCGTCCTTCCCGACCTAATTCAAAAACTCCCAATTCTTACTTCAGAAGAAGTGTTTGAAGAACTGCAAAACCGCAGGGGTTTTATTCAGGGTGTCACCATCACTGGTGGAGAGCCCCTTGTATGGGACAGCCTGATTGATTTTGTTAGGGGAATAAAATCACTCGGACTGGAAGTCAAAATAGATACAAATGGCTCCTTCCCTGAGAGGCTGAAGAAGTTAAAAATTCTGGTTGACTATGTTGCAATGGACATAAAATCCTCTCCTTCAAAGTACCATCTTGCAACAGGCACTGATATAGACCTGGATAAACTCAAAGAATCCATAGCAATAGTCAAAACCTTCAGGGATTATGAATTCAGAACAACGGTTGTTCCAGGATTTGTTGACCAAGAGGACATTCATGAAATTGGAGAAATCATAAAAGGAGCAAAAAGGTATGTTCTCCAGCAGTTTAAACCAACAAAGGCAATAGACCCGGATACATTGAGTATAATTCCATATACACTTGAAAGGCTTGAGGACTTCAGGGAAACAATCAAAGACTACGTTGATGAGGTCATTATAAGGTCATACTAAGTATCTGAGCAAAAGTTCCATTATAATGGCCGTTCCCACACCAACAGTAAAGTTGTCATCAAGTTTGATGGTTACCGCTTCAATCACTGTTGCACTGAATGCACCTACAAGCATCACAACAAATGGAACATTAAGGGGTTTAAAAAATATAAAACCTATTACAAGGCATGTTATTAGGAAGGCAAGGCTACCTTCAACACTTTTACCTTTCAGAAACCTTACCCTACCCCATCTAACACCAACAATTGTGGATGCAGTATCCCCGAAGAGAAGGTAGAGGAGTGAGAGGATTGCTACACCCTTTGTGAACACTGCAATAATAAAGAATGTTGCAAGAAGATATGCAGTTGTACCCATTATAAATCCTGGCTCTTCTTTAAGGATACCCCTTGAATGGTCGTGGAGTGTTTTGTAAAAACCAGGGGCAACTTTTCTTATTACCTCAATAGGTGTCATGATTCCAAGAAGATAGGCAATTAGCATTTCAGCAGGTATCTTTGAGGGGGTGAAGGCATAAATCAGTGGGAATATTATCCCAACACCGATTCTATATGTCTTTCTTGCCCATATTTTCATGTCTCATCTCCCTTAATGCTTCCCTATTTGCAATTATTCCAACAATCAAAAAGATTATGAAGAAGGGCAATGCCCAGTGGATAAATCTTCTATATATAAAGAGTGCAAGCCCCAGTGCAAAGACAAAACCACTAATAACAACCACAGGATTCCTGGGTGCCCTCTGGATGGCAAAGTATGTTACTACAGCAATTGGGAAGAACCATGGAAAGAGGTATAAAAACACCCCACCAGAGGTTGCCACACCCTTTCCACCTTTGAATCTTAAAAAGATGGACCAGCAGTGTCCAGCAACTGCAGCAATACCTGTAAGACCCACAAAGAAAGGATGGAGATTTAGGAAATCCCTTGCAATCCACATGGGTATAATTCCCTTCAGCATGTCAAGTGCCCATACAAGGAGGCCATAGGGCTTCCCCACCTCCCTGAAAACATTTGCAGCACCAGGATTTTTAGAACCCACCTTCCTTATATCAATACCCTTTATCCGGGAAACAATTATGGCAAAGGGTATTGAACCAAACAGGTAGCCCATAACAAGTGCCAGACCAATCTTCATATTAAAATTATACAGGAACATGGCACAGGGTCAAGGAATTACCAGTCATCTTGACAAAGCATTCCTTAAAGGTTAACCTGATAAATAAAAAAAGGAGGCGATATGGACCCTGTTTTGATAGGATTCATTATTTACCTTCTTATTATTCTTGGTGTTGGTCTGTGGACATACAAACTTACAAAGACACAGGAAGACTTTATTATTGCAGGAAGAAGATTAAACCCCTGGGTTGTTGCCTTTTCAGAGAGGGCATCAGGAGAATCTGCATGGCTTCTTCTGGGTCTTCCAGGTGCTGTGTTTATGGCAGGATTGATTGAGATATGGACTGCCATTGGTTGTATCCTTGGAATTGCCTTTGCATGGTTTGTGATTGCAAGGGATTTAAGGGTAAAGTCAGAAGAGCACGGAGCATTGACCATCCCGGAATTCTTTTCAAGCAATTTTGGAGTGAATGATAATAGAATAAGGCTTGTTGCCACCTTTATCATTATTTTCTTTTACACATTCTATGTATCTGCACAGTTCAATGGTGCAGGGAAGACCCTGAATGTAACATTTGGTATCCCCCATATATATGGAATACTCATAGGTGCTATCGTGATTGTGTTCTATACGCTTATGGGAGGCTTTTTTGCAGTTGCATGGACAGACTTTGTACAGGCAATTATAATGATTCTCACCCTTGTTGTACTTCCAATAGTCGGGTTTATTGCTCTGAAGGCAATTGATGTGCCCTTGAATATTTCCTTCTCCTCCCTGTTTGGAGAAAAGGCTGGATGGGCAGCATTTGCAGGTGTAATAGGTGGTTTGAGCTGGGGGCTTGGATACGCAGGACAACCCCACCTTGTGATAAGATACATGTCCATCAAAGACCCTGAAAAGGTCAGAATAAGCAGAAACATTGCAATTGCGTGGAGCATACCAGCATTCTTTGGTGCATTCTTCATTGGCGTAATTGGAAGGGCGCTTATCAGTCCAGGAAACCTTGCTGATGCAGAGAAACTCATGCCCCTGCTTGCAACAACATTCTTCCCAAAGTGGTTCGCAGGAATTCTTATCTCTGGAGCAATTGCTGCAATGATGTCAACTGCTGATTCACAACTGCTTGTTACAACCTCTGCCATATCTGAGGACATTTACCACAGGGCATTCAGAAGGAAACTTTCCCAGAAGACACTTGTTGCAGTATCAAGGCTGGTAACATTCCTTGTGGGTGTCTTTGCATTTGTTCTTGCCATAGTGTCAAAGAAACTGATATTCACCATGGTATCCTATGCCTGGTCAGGGCTCGGTGCATCATTTGGGCCTGCAATACTCCTTTCCTTGAAGTGGCCAAAAACCACACCAAACGGAGTACTTGCTGGCATGATAACAGGTGCTGTCTCCACCATTGTATGGGCAAACATACCTGTGCTTAATAACTTCCTGACCGTAAGGCTTGTTTCATTTATCTTTGCAACTGTCGCAGTGATTGTGTTCAGCTTACTTGACAGGAAGAAGTAAACATCCTGGCTGTACAGGGCATTTTACTCATCAAACCCGGACCCCTCAGGTTACTGGAAGTCTCCTGACCTGGATTTTGAAAGTACTCTCACGATGAACCCTTTCAACTTTCTGCAGATAATGTTCCATACAAGGTTCATTTACGAAAGGGAAGAAAGCCCTAATCTTCAGATAAAAGAGGTTCTATCCCTTGGGATAAACCTTCCCCTTTAAAAAGAATATTTACTCTTATAAAAATTCTCTCGGGTCTGTGATTCTACCTGTTACTGCACTTGCAGCAACAGTATAAGGGGAGGCAAGGTATATAAATCCCTCTGGTGAGCCCATTCTGCCCTTAAAGTTCCTGTTGGCAGTGGAAATGGCATTCTCTCCAGGCGCAAGCACACCCTCGTGGGCACCAAGGCATGGACCACATCCAGGGTTCAAAACCACTCCACCTGCATCAATCAGAACCTGCAATACCCCATCCTGAAGTGCCTCACTGTAAACCTCCCAGGATGCGGGAAGAATCAAAAGCCTTACACCCTTTGCAACCTTTCTCCCCTTTAATATCTCAGCGGCTGCCTTCAGGTCTTCAAGCCTTCCATTTGTGCATGTGCCAATAAGTGCCTCATGTACCTCTATACCATCTGCCTCTGACACCGGTTTTACGTTGTCAACCGTGTGAGGAAAGGCAACCTGGGGCTCAATATTGGTTATGTCAAACTCCTTCACCTCTATGTAATCTGCATTATCATCTGGATAAACAGGGGAGTAGTCCTCCTTCTTCACCCTGTCAACAAAATCAAATGTCTTTTTGTCTGGAAGGCAAACACCATTCTTTGCACCCATCTCTGCTGCCATATTTGAGAGTACCATCCTTCCAGAAATGCTCATATTTTCAACAACACTTCCTGTAAACTCCACTGACCTGTAAAGTGCACCATCTGCACCAATAGACCCAATGATGTAAAGAACAATGTCCTTGGGGGTGATACCCTTTCCTGGATTACCTTCAATCACAATCTTCATGCTGTCAGGTATCTTTATCCAGATTTCACCTGTTGCCCAGATGGAGGCAACCTCGCTCCTTCCAATACCAGCAGAGAATGCACCGAATGCACCATAGGTTGTGGTATGTGAATCTGCACCGAATATAATCTTCCCAGGCAGGGCAAACCCCTTTTCAGAGAGCACCTGGTGGCAGATACCGCCTTCAGTATTGATGTCAAAAAAGAATTTTATACCCTGTTCATCAACAAATCTTCTTATTATCTGGTGATTCTTTGCATATTTTTCTGATGCAGGTGGCACAACATGGTCTAAGACAATCACAATCCTTTCAGGGTCAAAGACCTTTTCACCACACATATCCTTGAATGTCTTAATGATTGCATAGGAGTTATCATGGGACATTACAAAATCAGGCCTGACCATCACAATGTCACCCGGCTTCAAATCTTCACCCAGTCTCTCTGAAAAGAGTTTCTCAACAAAGGTCTTCCCCATTTACTCCTCCTTGAATGGATGGAAGTTCACAAAGTCTGCAAAGTGAACAATCCAGCCCTCGGGAATCCTCTTGACAAAATCACCCTCCTTTGAGTGTGCAGCAATTATGTGGACAACCTGGTATGGAAGACCATTCTTGTATGCAAGTGCAGCACCTGAAACAGGATGCCTTATTCTCTTTCCGAATTCACCAACGTGGATTGTATCCTCTTTTACATACTCAAGGAACTTCCCTACATCATGCAGGATTGCACCAGAAACAAGTATATCCCTCTCCATGGGTAGAGCATCCCCATATTCCTCTTTTAATGTATCAAAGATGGCAATAGCAGTCCTTGTTACTGCCCTTGTATGTTTGATAAGGGAGATTTTTGTTCCCTTGATGAGCATGGTGAACGGTATCTCCTCAAGGTCCTCCTCCTTCCAACCCCCAATCTGGATGGCCTCCTCAATGGTCTTAATGGTCTTTTCCTTCAGTTCACTATCCTTAATCTCCTCAACCTCAGGAAAGATTTTTCTTATATCCATTTCCCCTCCTTCTTTCACCCCCTCCCCTTTCTGGGGACGGAGG